>NZ_VRVA01000192.1:0-6753 GCF_008039945.1 Methylobacterium sp. WL64 | reverse complement strand
GGGTGGTTCAGGGGGGAATAGCGCCTCGCGGAACGGGGCGCACGGCAATTCGGACGGGCTCGAAAGCCGCAGGCACCCGCGAGTGCCGGCCAGGGCCAGTATTTCCCCCTCGCCGCGCGCGCAAGTCCGTCGATCCGGATCCGGGTTCCGGATGGAGACTTGGCGCCGCCCTTCGCAGGGGCGACAAGGGCTGGGCCCGGCAGCCTTCCGCGCCGGGGCCGAGAACGGCCGCCGCCGAGCGGCGTTGTTGCTACGGTTCAGGCGGGCGCGGGCGCGCGTGTTGAAGGAGACCGGGTTGGCGAGGGTGACGGGGCGTGCGGAGGACGGGGGGCCCGGTTGGGACGGTCCGGCCCTGGTCGCGGGCGGCGGCGCGGCGGGCGCCGTCATGCGCGCGTTCGACTGGTCCTCCTCGCCGCTGGGCCCGCCCGAGCGCTGGCCCCAGTGGCTGTCGGCTGCCGTGAGCCTGATCCATGGGTCGGGATTCCCGATGTTCGTGGCCGTCGGGCCGGCGCTGGGCCTCCTCTACAACGACGCCTACGCGGATGTGCTAGGCAGCAAGCATCCGGCCGCCATGGGCGCGCGCTCCGGGACGTCTGGGCGGAGATCTGGGCCGACCTTGCGCCCCTCGTCGAGGCGGCGATGGCCGGCGAGGCGACCTGGGTCGAGAACCGGCCGCTGGTCATGAACCGCCACGGCTACGACGAGGAGACCTGGTTCACCCTCTCCTGCGCGCCGCTCCGGGACGCGGCCGGCGCGGTGGCCGGGGTGTTCTGCACCTGCACGGAGACCACCGCCCGGATGCGGGCCGAGACCGCGCTCCGGGAGAGCGAGGCGCGGTTCCGCAACATGGCCGACCATGCCCCGGTGATGATGTGGGTGACCGGCGCCGACGGGGCCTGCACCTACCTCAACCGCCGCTGGTACGCGTATACCGGCCAGACCGAGGCGGAGAGCCTTGGCCTCGGCTGGCTCGACGCGGTCCACCCGGACGACCGGGATGCCTCGGCCCGGGCGTTCCTGGACGCCAACGCCCGGCACGGGCCGTTCCAGGTCGAGTACCGCCTGCGCGGCGCCGACGGCCGCTATCGCTGGTTCATCGACGCGGCCCAGCCCCGTCGCGGCGAGGATGGCGGCTTCCGCGGCTATATCGGCTCGGTCACCGACATCCACGACCGCAAGGCCGCCGAGGAGCGCCTGGTCGAGACCACGCGCCGGCTCGACGCCATCCTCAACAACACCTCGCAGGCGATCTTCCTGATGGATGAGCGCCAGCACTGCAGCTACATGAACCGCGCCGCCGAGACGCTCACCGGCTACGCCCTGGAGGAGACCGAGGGCCGCGCCCTGCACGACGTGGTGCACCATACGCGGCCGGACGGATCGCCCTACCCGCTCTGCGAATGCCCGATCGACCAGGCCTTCCCGGAGAACGAGCGCGAGCAGGGCGAGGAGGTCTTCGTCCACAAGGACGGCTCGTTCTATCCCGTAGGCTTCACCGCAAGCCCGATCCGCAACGAGCGCGGCGAGCCGATCGGCACGGTCATCGAGGCCCGCAACATCGAGGAGGAGCTGCGCGCCAAGGCCGCCCTGGAGGCGTTCAACGCCACCCTGGAGCGGCGCGTCGAGGAGGAGGCCGCCCGGCGCGAGAAGGTCGAGGAGGCCCTGCGGCAATCGCAGAAGATGGAGGCGGTCGGTCAACTGACCGGCGGCATCGCCCACGACTTCAACAACCTGCTCACCGGCATCTCGGGCAGCCTGGAGCTGCTGCAGACGCGGATGAGCCAGGGCCGGCTGACCGACCTCGACCGCTACATGACCGCCGCCCAGGGCGCGGCCAAGCGGGCGGCGGCGCTGACCCACCGCCTGCTCGCCTTCTCGCGCCGCCAGACCCTCGACCCCAAGCCCACCGACGTGAACGCCCTGGTCCACGGCATGGAGGAGCTGGTGCGCCGGACCGTCGGCCCGTCGATCCACATCGAGGTGGTGGGCTCGGCCGGCCTGTGGCCCGCCCTGGTCGATCCCGGCCAGCTCGAGAACGGGCTCCTGAACCTGTGCATCAACGCCCGGGACGCCATGCCGGAGGGCGGGCGCATCACCATCGAGACCGCCAACCGCTGGCTCGACGACCGCGCCGCCCGGGAGCGCGACCTGCCGCACGGCCAGTACCTGTCGCTCTGCGTGTCCGATACCGGGACCGGCATGCCCCCGGAGGTGATCGCCAAGGCCTTCGACCCGTTCTTCACCACCAAGCCCATCGGGCAGGGCACCGGGCTCGGCCTGTCGATGATCTACGGCTTCGCCCGGCAATCCGGCGGGCAGGTGCGGATCTACTCCGAGGTCGGTCAGGGCACGACCGTGTGCCTCTACCTGCCGCGCTTCCACGGCGACATCTCCGCCGCGGTGGCCGTGCCGGATGCCGGCGCGGTGCCCCGGGCCGAGCAGGGCGAGACGGTCCTGCTCATCGACGACGAGCCCTCCGTGCGGATGCTGGTGACCGAGGTCCTGGAGGATCTCGGCTACATGGCGATCGAGGCCGCCGACGGCCCGTCCGGGCTGAAGGTCCTGCAATCGGACGTGCGGATCGACCTGCTGATCACCGATGTCGGCCTGCCGGGCGGCATGAACGGCCGGCAGGTGGCCGATGCCGCCCGCGAGACCCGTCCCGGGCTCAAGGTGCTGTTCATCACCGGCTATGCCGAGAACGCCGCGGTGGGCAACGGCTACCTGGACGACGGCATGCAGGTGCTCACCAAGCCCTTCGTGATCGAGGCGCTGGCCGCGCGCATCCGGGATATGATCGAGCCGTGAGGCCCCGCGCTGTCCCGCGGCGCACGGGCGCCTCACGGCTGCGGCGCGGGCGGCACTGACAAGGCATGGCACTGACAAGGCATGGCGCGGCCGCTACCGTGCGCGCGGCACCGGGGGGTGCGTGGGACCGTGGGGGAAGCGTAGGGCAAGCCGATGACCGATACCGAAACGGCGTTCCCGGCCTGTCCGGCGCCGCGAATCTCGACGGGCGTTCCAGGCCTGGACGACATCCTCTGCGGCGGCATGACCCCGAGCCGCCTCTACCTGCTCGAGGGCACGCCCGGAACCGGCAAGACCACCCTGGCGCTCCAGTTCCTGCGCGCGGGCGCGGCCCGGGGCGAGCCGACGCTCTACGTCACCCTGTCGGAGACCGGCCAGGAGCTCCGCGCGTCCGCCGCGACCCACGGCTGGTCTCTCGACGGCATCGAGCTCTACGAGCTCGTCAACGAGATGGGGCTCGACCCCGACAGCGAGCAGTCGATCCTCCACCCGTCCGAGATCGAACTCGGCGAGACCGTCCGGGAGGTCATCGCCCGGGTCGAGGCGCTGAAGCCCGAGCGGGTCGTGTTCGACTCGCTGTCGGAGCTGCGCCTGCTGGCCCAGAACCCACTGCGCTACCGCCGCCAGATCCTGGCGCTCAAGCAGTTCTTCGCCAAGCGGGCCTGCACCGTGCTGATGCTCGACGACCGCACGTCGGAGACGGGCGACCTGCAGCTCCACAGCATCGCCCGCGGGGTCGTCTCGCTGGAGCAGGTCCCGCGCGAGTTCGGCTCCGAGCGCCGGCGCCTGCGCATCGTCAAGATGCGTGGCATCAAGTACCGGGGCGGCTACCACGACTTCCTGCTGGAGACCGGCGGCATCCTGGCGTTCCCGCGCCTGATCGCGGCCGAGCACCACACGCCGTTCGACGCGACGGCGCGCTCCACGGGCTCGGACGCGCTCGACCTGCTGCTCGGCGGCGGATTGGTGCCCGGCACCAACACCCTGTTGCTCGGCCCGTCCGGGGTGGGCAAGACCACCATGGCCATCCGCTGCATGCTGACCGCCCTGGAGCGCGGCGAGCGGGGCACCTACTACCTGTTCGACGAGGGCCTCTCGACCCTGCTCGCGCGGTCGGCGACCCTCGGCATGGACCTGAGCCCGCATATCGCGGCCGGGCGCCTGACCATCACGCAGATCGACCCGGCCGAACTCTCCCCCGGGGAGTTCTCCAGCATGGTCCGGCAGAGCGTGGAGGAGCACGGCTCCAGCGTCGTCGCGATCGACAGCCTGAACGCCTACCTGCACGCGATGCCGGGCGAGGAGTACCTCATCCTGCAGATGCACGAGATGCTGAGCTACCTGAACCAGCAGGGCGTCACGACGCTGCTGGTCCTGGGGCAGCACGGGGTCATCGGCGAGGTCCGCACCGACATCGATCTCAGCTATCTCAGCGATTCGATCCTGCTGTTCCGGTTCTTCGAAGCCAAGGGCGAGGTCCGCACGGCCCTGTCCGTGGTCAAGAGCCGGGTCAACGCGCACGAGCGCACCATCCGCGAGATGAAGCTGTCGGCGCATGGGATCCAGGTCGGCGAGGCCCTGGCCGATTTCGAGGGCGTGCTCACCGGCCTGCCCTCCTATCGCGGCGCGGTGGCGATGCTGACCGGCGACGCGCCGGCCGACGGCCGCGCCCCATGACGGCATTGGCGCAGGACGAGGAGCGCGTCCTGATCCTGGCGCCGCGCGGGCGCGACGCCGCGGTGGCCGAGCAGGTGATCGCCCGGGCCGGCACGCCGGCCGCGATCTGTCCCGACCTCGCCGGCTGGATCGACGCCCTCCGGGCCGGGGCCGCCGCCGCGCTCGTCACCGAAGAGGCCCTCGGGGAGACCGGGCCGTCGGACCTTTTCGCATGGCTCGAGGCGCAGCCCGCCTGGTCGGACTTCCCGTTCATCGTGCTGGCGACCCGCCAGCTCGGGCACCGCTCCCAGCGCGCGTCCCAGCTCCTCGCCCGGCTCGGCAACGTGGTCCTGCTGGAGCGCCCGATCAACGCCGAGACCCTGGTCAGCGCCACGGCCGCGGCCCTGCGGGCGCGCCGTCGTCAATACCAGGCGCGTGAGCGTCTCCTGGAGCGCGAGCGCGACCGGGAGCAGCTCCGGCTCGCCAACGAGGGGCTGGAACGGCGCGTGGCCGAGCGGACCCGGGAGGTCGAGACCGCCCACGAGACCCTCGCCTTCGCCCTCGACGCCGCCGGGATGGGATCCTGGGACCTCGACCACGTCACCGGCGCGTCCCGGCGCTCGCTTCGCTTCGACACGGTGTTCGGCTACGACGCGCCCCAGGCGTTCTGGAACCGGGATACCTTCCTGGCCCACGTCGTCGAGGAGGATCGTGCGGGCGTCGACCGGGCCTTCTCCACGGTCGGCCTGACCGGCCGGCTCGATCTGGAATGCCGGATCCGCCGGCTTGACGGGGCGGTGCGCTGGATCGCCCTGCGGGGGCAGGTCAAGTACGACGCGGCCGGCACCGCGACCCGGATCGCCGGCATCCTGATGGACCGCACCGACCAGCACGTCACCGAGGAGGCCCTGCGCCAGGCCCAGAAGATGGAGGCGATCGGCCAGCTCACGGGCGGCGTCGCCCATGACTTCAACAACCTGCTCACCGTCATCGTGGGTGGGCTCGACATGGTGCTCCGCCGGCCGGAGCAGGTCGATCGGGTCAAGCGGCTTGCGGAGGCCGCCATGGGCGCGGCCCGGCGCGGCGAGCAGCTGACCCAGCAGCTCCTGGCGTTCTCCCGTCGGCAGATGCTGCGGCCGCAGACGCTCAATCCCAACCGCCTGCTCCTGGATTTCCGGCCGCTCGCGGAACGCGCCGCCGGCGGCGCGGTGGAGCTCGCCTTCGACCTCGACCCCGCGCTCGATCCGATCCGCATCGACCCCGCACAGTTCGAGGCCGCGGTGCTCAACCTGATCGTCAACGCCCGCGACGCCATGGAGGGCCGGCCGGGTCACACCCGGATCGCCGTGACGAGCCGCAACGTCCATCTCGGCACCGGCGCTGTGGCCGAGAAGGGCGTGGCGCCCGGCCCCTACGTGCTGGTCTCGGTCACCGATGGCGGTGCGGGAATCCCGCCGGATAAGCTTCAGCGGGTGTTCGAGCCGTTCTTCACCACCAAGGAGGTCGGCAAGGGGACCGGGCTCGGGCTCAGCCAGGTCTACGGCTTCACCCGCAGCGCCAACGGCTTCGTCGACATCGCCTCCGAGGTTGGAGCCGGCACCACCGTGACACTGTACTTCCCGCGCTCCACCGACCCGGCCGACGAGGAGACCGGGGCCGGCGCACTCCGGACCATCCCGTTGCGCCGCGCCGGCGAGGGCGAGACCGTCCTGCTGGTCGAGGATGACGAGCAAGTGCTCGGCATGGCGGTGGAGAGCCTGGAGGAGTTGCGCTACCGGGTCATCGTCGCCCGCAACGCCGCCGAGGCCTTAGGCCATCTCCGGGGCGTGGAGCGCATCGACATCCTGTTCTCGGACGTGGTCATGCCGGGGGGCATGAACGGCTCGCAGCTCGCCGTCGAGGCCCAGCGGGTACGCCCCGGGATCAAGGTGCTGCTCACCTCGGGCTACGTCGCCAATCTCGACGAGGGCCAGGTCATCGGCCACGGCGAATTGCCGGTCCTGAACAAGCCGTACCGCCGGGACGAGCTCGCCCGGTCCTTGCGCCTGGTGCTGGGCGGGGAAGGCCGCTGAGCCCCGAGTGAGCCCCGAGCACGAAACAGCCGGTCCGCGTGAGCGGACCGGCTGTTTGGCTGGATCGTGGTGATCGTTGTTGTGTGTGTGTTGGTTGCGGGGACAGGATTTGAACCTGTGACCTTCAGGTTATGAGCCTGACGAGCTACCGGGCTGCTCCACCCCGCGCCAAGAGTGTGCGGCTGATCCGGGCTGGCTGGCGCCGCTGGGCGCGCTC
>NZ_VRVA01000191.1:0-6818 GCF_008039945.1 Methylobacterium sp. WL64 | reverse complement strand
CTGCCCGACCATCCCGCCCGGCGTCTTGACGACCTTCTGCCCTGGAACTGGACCCAGCCTCAGCCCCGGCAGATCGCAGCCTGATGCCCCGTCGGAAGCACAACTGCGGCCTTCACCGTAGGCGTACTCTCCAGTTGAGCTTTAGCTTTTTTCACTGAGTGTCGTCCGTTCCATACCCTTCAGAGGCACACCAGTTCTGAAGCGATCGTACTTGCGGCCGATCGTGTCGAGCTGCGGACCACGTGCCACTCTCACCATGACGCGATCCGTATCTGTGACCACGCGCAGCAGCCGGGTGCGAAATAGCTCATCGGGCTCGGGGTTGCTCATGCTCGGACCTTAGCTCAAAGCAGCCTCGTCGGACGGATCCAGTCCGAGCGCTTCCATCTGGGCAGCAATTTCCTGGATGACCTCTTGGACAAGCGGTGGCCATGCCACCTGGTTCGCCTGAAGGAACCGAGCGGCGCTGATCAGGGCTGTCAACTGGTTCGAGGGGATCGGGAGCTGCATGACTTGTAATGCCAACACCTGCTCTGCGAGCTCGTTCATCAGGTGTAGAACCTCGGCCATGCCCTTGGCTGTCGCGCTGGTACCACTCATTCTAGGTAACTCTTGCCTTCAAGGCTTGCTGATACGACCAGACTTCTTCGATGCCTACGCCTTACGTTCTCGGATCGGATCTCGGCCCCATTCTCGGGGATGAACTCCAGGCCGGCGGTCATGATCGAAGATCCGCGGCTGCTACGACGACAGCCGTCGCGACAGCTGCAACGGCACAGTCCTCGAACGCGTATTCCAAACCGATCGCTTCAAGCAGGCGCACCGCTGTGACAAGCACGACCGCCACACTTATCGCCGCAAGCCGGTTCCAGATCTGGTTCATCCAGCGGGCTCAATGCCAAATTTGCTGACGCCCAGCCATTCCAAGGCCGCCGGGTACGACCCAAAGGCATGGCTCTGGGCCGTGAAGGGTGCGGGGCGCTCAAGCGGCGTTGTCTCGTCCAGTAGGTCGATCTGCCATTCGCTCTCTAGGCCGTCACGGTCCATGCTGCGCACTAAGGCTGCGACGAGGCGGCCATCCAGCAGCACATCGTAACTGCCGGGGGGCAGTTGATCCACGGTGTAGGTCACAACCGTTCCTTGATGCGGAAGCCCACGGGGCGGCGGGTCAGGCCTAGTGAGCTGTGATGCAGATACCTGTGTCACAAGCACCTTCCCCAGTGACGTGGATATCCCAGACCTCGTAATCCGGCGCTATGCCGCACTCGCCCAAGCGCCAGACATAGCGCCTGTCGCGTCATCAACGAGCCTTGAAAGCCATAGGTCGTAGCACCTACTCAATTTGAGTGAGTCCAGGCTACACAAGAACTTTTGATCAAAAGTAGTATCAAGACGTGCTTCCTAAACTTCGGGCTTTTCCGGCACAATTCTTGCTTTGATGATCGACAACACGCACCTTAAATGCAAACACAACTTAAATTTGTTTTTTCGGCCGTGACGGTGTCTGTTACACCTTGCGGTTTATCGCGGGCCGACATGAGAGTGTACCCCAGTGAAAAATCAATGTTCGCTGAACGACAGGTTTTAGTTTTGAGGTCAGTCACGAGTGTCTGTAGTGGAGTGTGTAGCCACTGCCGTGTCGTTTCACACTACGTAGTCGGATCAATACGCCCTTCCGAGAGCCTCGCCCGGAAGGAAGCCTAGGTGCCAGAGCGTTTCTATTTCGATATCGAAAACGGCACGGAGACGATTTGTGACGAAGAGGGCGTGGAGGCTGGAAGCTTAGAGGAAGCGCTGGAGGAGGCGCGTAACGTGATCAGCGAGATGGCTGATGAAGTTGCTGAGGATCATCCGGGCGAGCTGTGGATGCTGGCTGTACGGGATGTAGGCGGATCGCTGGTCGGACGCCTGCCCATCAAGAAGTGATAGCGCCGGCGATATTCGGAGAGGCCGACGAGGCCGTCGATGAAGCGATCAATCGATCGGGCTGTCGTCTAGCGATACTCTGAGGCGCCACCGAACAGCGCCATCGGCATCGCGGACGGCGGCTACGTAGTCCTGTCGGCCTGGAAGATCCGCAAGACCCTGCGTAACCCTGGTCATTATTCGGACCGCCTGGGCGCGCGCTGCATCGAGGTTAGGCACTTCGTAGCCCTCCCGGTCACGTAGCACCGCGGTGCCATCATGGAGGTCTATAAAATAGCGGGGCATGTGCGGGCCCAATGTAAGCTGCGCGTGCCTCACTTACGCAGTTTTCACGCCTAAATACGATCCCTCGGCCCGTGGCTCTGACGCGCTGGCACCGACTACATCAACATGGCATCTTGGGATCATGACGACGTCCGACCCAGGCACCTGCGAAGCGAAAATTGGGGGCATCTGGCGTTCGATCAGCCTGGCCGAGGCCAAGGGCGTCTACGCGATGGCGCAGAAGCGCTGCCCCTCCTGTCACGGAGCCGTGGTGCTCTCGGGTTCGTATGCCGAGTCAGGCCGCCGGAGACTCGCGCACCGCAAGGCGCATACCGGATGCCCGCTGGATCTGAAGCGGTACACAGGTCAGCCTTCACCACATCCCCAAGCGCTTACCTGACGGCCAGCTCGGCCGTCCGCCCGATTTGATCACGGGCTGGCGGGGGAGGTCGCCCCCACCTGGTTCGAACGCGAAACGATTTCCCTCACGCACGCGTTACCGGCGTTCTTTGACACAACGAGGTTCTGATGCACCAACGCTCAATTGCGGCGTCTATCTCGCTTATGCTCCTGCTTTCGGGAGCGGCTTACGCACAATCGCCGACGGCAGCCCCTCCTGCTACGGCTCCCGGTGCTCCGCCGACTATGGCTCCCGGTACGCCTGGGGTGGCAGCGCCGCAGCCTGGTTCGACTGGAGGACCGGCAGCCGTCACCGGTACCCCGACCGGTCAGCCCGCCGATACCATGACGAACAACTCAGCAGCTGGTGGCAATGCCGCTCAGCCCTCGCGTGCCGTGCCCCAGGGCGGCGGTGGCGGGAAGTGACGTTCCGACTATAACAATGAGACGAACCTCGTTTTAAGTAGCTATTGGTTCGTTCCTGAGACCACGAACTTCATAAGCCCGCCTGGTTTGCCGCGGCGGGCTTTTTTGTTTGCACGGCAGCGCTACAATGGCCTCGGGCACCCGCCTCAACAGCTGGCGCCATCAGAGCTTCGGACGCTGTGGTGAAACCTTCGTCCGAAGCTGAAAGCCCGTCCGATCTGTCATCGTAGCGGGCTTTCCTATGTCTGCGATGCTGGTAGTCTTTAGACATGCACCCGGCGTAACGCCCCGGATGCTCCCTTAACTCAGCCCGCCTGGTTCGCCGGCGCGGGCTTTTTCATGGCCCGGGCTTTGCCGTAGGCGCTAGCTCGTTGATGAGACCACGAGCCAACTTCGCGGCGCGCTCCTGACGGGGTGCGCCGCACCTTCCGTCAAATTGTACAGAACCACGGGGCGGCAGATGGCGGAGGCGGATTAGTTGTTCGACCAGCAGGCCTCCCGATCACCAAGGTCGCTGACGGTGCCTCTCTGGAACGCGCTTCCCGTTCAAACGATCTCTTCGAACTTACACCGTTCGTTCGATATCTAGCGAGCGGCGATCAGTCGACTGTCAATTTGGTATTTCATGTCGAGCTATAGATGATCCTCGCCCCCGAGGAAGGAGTCGAAGACGCGACCCGTCTGGACGTCGACGACGGGCACAAAAACGCATCCCGCTCCGCAGTCAATCGGCACGAGGCGTGTTGACGGTCACGACCTCGGAAATCCGGGAGGCCGATGGGACCTCGGTATGGGGCGGCGGCGTAGGCTGCGAAGTCGGGCGCCTTCGGTTTGGGTGTACTGGTGCCTGCAGCTGGTTCCACCTAACCCGCCGGCTTTGAGATCCTTACGGTGTTGAACGCCGCGACCATTGTCGGCGAGACGCGCAGTGCAGAACGGTCACTTCAATGAAGGACCGCATACCGTCCGCAACCACCGCTCTCTCGAAAGCCTGAAGGGCCTCCTGATCGTCAGCAAAGGTCTGCTCCCAACAGTGTGGCGACATACTGGACCAACGACTTCCAGGGTCCACTCGTCCTCGGTGTCAGCAGAGCGGTGGATGTGAACCTCCACCGTGATGCCATCGCGAGTGACGTGGCCGCCCAGCGACGAGAATTCCAGTTCACGATCTCGTATTACCACTGGCCGCCTCCATCGAAACCGCTTCGCCTTCAGCGATCTCCCCTGCAAGGCGGCTTTAAGCCTCAATGGGTCGGGCAAGCAGAAGCGCAGACCTGACCGCTGCACGCCGGCTGCCCCCCTTGGCCGTAGGCTCCTTAAGGGTAGCCGTCGCATGGCGATCCGCTTTTACGACAGCTGTGAGGTCGACGGTGAGTCCAGGGGCAAGCTCGAATGCCCCAATCTTCGAATTGGCCAGGAAGGCTTCGACTGCGGCGTCGAGGTCGGCCCGCGTGATCCTTCGGGCATGGACCAGATCGCCGATGCTCTCCGGCGGCGACTTAGCTTTGGCCACTGAGCCCTGCTCGCTCCAAACCCTCGAGGGGCACACCGGTCCTGAACCGATCATATCTGCGACCGATCCTGTCGAGTTGCAGGCCCACCGCCACCAGCGTCATCGGTCGATCCAGTTCCGCGACTACCCGCAGCAGTCGGGCGCGAAAAAGTTCATCCGGTTCAATATCGCTCATGGCTCAACCACGGTCGAGGCCGCTTTCACCTTGCCCAGGTGACTGGCCAGAACATCGATGGCCTTCTCGACGACCGGTGGCCATGAGATCTCGTTCTCGAGGAGGAAGCGAGCCGCAACGGCGAGAGCTTCGAGCTGTTTCTCATCGAATGGCTGGCCCGAAGCCTGGGCTTGAAGGACCTGCTCGGCGAGCGCTATCGCCATGCTGATGATCCGCGTTGGATCCTCGACCTCTCTCACTTCAGATAGCCCTTCGCCTTCAGGTGCTCGGTGGTACGGCCTGCTCGCTCCAATGCCTATCCCTTCCGCTCTCGGAACCGGATCCCGGCCCCGCCGCCGTTCTCGGGGATGAACTCCGGGCCGGCGGTCATGCTAGATGCGCCGAAGCGACAGCGATCCCACCAAACTCTGTCATCACTGCGCGCAAAGCTACGTCGTCGCTGACCAGCGTGGCGCCGAGTTTCAGTGCCGTCTCGGCTATGACGATGTCGCGGATCTGATTGGCATCCTTCCTGGGTGGCTTTGGATCTAGCGCCTTGAGGCGAGCCAGCATCACGTTGAAGCGACCGGTCCCATCATTCCAGTGTGCCTGGCCAAGACCGGCGCCTTCGATGCCGATGCAGAATGAGGTAGCAGCGCACAGCCCTGGCGCTACCTCTTCCATAACCCGAAGCAATCCGGCTCGCCGGGCGGGCGCCCGCGTAGCTTGGCACTCATCTGCTTGTACGCCGAGGACAAGGAAGCGACGACCAGCCTTATTGGGTACCGGCAGCACACCGTCCAACACTCGCGAGAACACATTGGTATCGAGCATGAAGGCCGGCGATGAGCTGTCCGCCGGCGCGTCGCTCACGGCCGGGTCGGACTCTCGCGCCGGTTCAACCACAGCACCCATACGGCTAGAGCGCCGCCGCCTAGCGGCACGGAAAGCAGAAGCAGAAGTTGAGCGGTCGTCATGGCTGAAGACCCTTTAGGGAAGCCCGTGCCGCTGAATGTATGGCGCCACTGACCATCCAGCAAACTGCCATGACCACGAGCACTAGGAATGGGCTCTGCGCCCCAGGGCCGGAGGTTAGCACAGTCGAAATGAATGGGGCGAACCCGCCCACCGCGAAGACCGCGACCGCCAACCCATTGAGGTAGGTCGCTGAGAGCTTCCGCCGCTCGTTCGCGACGAGCTTGTCCCGCGCCTCCCCATTGTCGTTCACATTTGATCCTTGCGGCGCAGCTTCACGCCAGGCTCGCCGTCGTTGAGGAAGATTAGCCCCGCCTCTTCAAGCGCTCGTTGGACCGCTTGCACGTTCACGGATCGCCCCGCGATCGGCCCAGCTCCTGCTGCTTCCATATTCCGGATCGTGTTGACGTTGAGGCTGGCTGCCTCAGCAAGCCGAGACTGTTCCATCCCAATGAGCGCGCGCGCCGCTTTAAGCTGGTTGCCGGTGGTAAGCATCTGTTCTACTTAATGGGCTATCTATGTATCACACCTATAAATCTGTTGGAATGGAGATGAGGGAGCCGTATCTAGTTTTAATACCTAGATCGGAGCCGACAAATGGCCCACCGGACCGTCTCCTGGAATAACTTCTCCCGCAGCCTGCACGACAGCCGACCGGCAATCGCCCCCGGCCTGTTGTTGGCCAAGGCCCGCATCGACATGTACGGTGCGCACCACCCGCCGCCCTCTGTTCGCCGCCGGCCAGTTCGACTGCGGCGCTATCATGTCGGCCGCGGCCTCCGCCGCCCGCGCCCATCAGGAGCGGTACGGCTGTACCTGGGCCGAGGCGATGTCCGTCTGCCTCACCGCCAGGTGGCGCGCCGCCAAGATGGCCCGCTACCTGGCCGCGCACTGAGGGGAGGGGCGCCATGAACCACACTGTCCCCCTCGGACTACGACCGCCGACGGAGCGCCTCGCCCACGCCCGCCAGGACCATGCGACCTGCCTAGTGCTGGCCGCCTCCTACCGGGTCCGCATCACCCGCGCCGACGGTGACGCCGCCGACCTGCGCCAGCGCCACACCTAGGTCATCGACCACGCCCGAGCCCTCCGCGCCCGCTTCCCCGGTGTCCTAAGCGCCCCGCAGGCCTGACCAACCGGACGCCACACGTCCGCTTCCC
>NZ_VRVA01000190.1:0-6849 GCF_008039945.1 Methylobacterium sp. WL64 | reverse complement strand
GCGGCGGGCCGGGGCGAAGCCGCCGGGCGCCGGGGCGCCCGCAGGGTCGGGGCCGGCGTGTCGGCCTCGCCGAAGCGGTCGTGCGGCCGCTCGTCGAGGACCGCGTCGGCGCCGGCCTCCACGTGGAAATCGAGATAGGCGATGAGGTCGGCTTGCGCGTCGGTGGGGCTCGGCATGCTGGTCAGCATGTGGGGCGCTCGATGCCTGTGGACAACTCTTGAAACCCGCTCGACGGCAAGGACTTGCGTGACCGAACGGCGCGGCCTTCGGCGCCCTGCCGCACGCCACGGTGACCGCCGGGTCGCCCCGAGCCCGTCCGTATTCCCCCCATGCGGCATAGGAGAGCTTTCGCTCAAGTCCGGGCTCCGGCAGCTTGCCTTTCCAGTCTGGAATCGCTTGAGACGGCGACACGTACTGCCGATCCGGCAACGGATCGGGCATAGCGACAAGAAAACAGGAGGCTCGACGATGGCGCTGCCCGAACGCGAAAGCATGGATTTCGACGTGGTCGTGGTCGGCGCCGGGCCGGCCGGGCTCGCCGCCGCGATCCGCCTGAAGCAGCGCGCGGCCGAGATCGGCGAGGAGATCTCCGTCGTCGTGGTGGAAAAAGGCTCCGAGGTCGGCGCCCACATCCTGTCGGGCGCGGTGATCGACCCGATCGGCCTCGACCGGCTGCTCCCGGACTGGCGCACCGATCCGGAGCGGCCGCTCAAGACCGAGGTCCGGCGCGACGAGTTCATGATGCTGACCAAGAACAGCGGCGTGACCCTGCCGAACGTGTTCTTCCCCAAGCTGATGTCGAACCACGGCAACTTCGTCGGCTCGCTGTCGAACACCTGCAAGTATCTGGGCGCCCAGGCGGAGGCGCTCGGCGTCGAGATCTATCCGGGCTTCCCGGCCTCCGAGGTGCTGTTCGACGAGGCCGGCGCGGTGGCGGGCATCGCCACGGGCGACCTCGGGATCGGCCGTTCGGGTGATCCGCGCGAGGACTACACCCGCGGCATGGAGCTGCGCGGCAAGTACACGGTGTTCGGCGAGGGCGCCCGGGGCAACCTGACCAAGGGGCTGATCCAGCGGTTCTCGCTCAACCGCCACAGCGACCACTTCAAGTACGGGCTCGGCGTCAAGGAGCTGTGGCAGCTGCCGGATTCCACCTTCGAGCCGGGGCTGGTGCGCCACACGATGGGCTGGCCCCTGCCGAACCGGGCCGGCGGCGGCTCCTGGCTGTACCATTTCGACGACAACCTGCTGTCGGTCGGCTTCGTGACGCACCTGAACTACGAGAACCCGACCCTGTCGCCGTTCGAGGAGTTCCAGCGCTTCAAGACCCACCCGATGATCGCCGACACCTTCGCGGGCGCCAAGCGCATCGGCTACGGCGCGCGCGCCATCATGGAAGGCGGCTGGCAATCGGTGCCCAAGCTGGTCTTTCCGGGCGGCTGCCTGGTCGGCTGCTCGGCGGGCTTCGTCAACGTGCCGCGGATCAAGGGCTCGCACAACGCGATCCTGTCCGGGATGCAGGCGGCCGACGCCATCGCGGACGCCCTGAAGGCCGGCCGGGCCGGAGACGAGCTCGCCGCCTACGATGCCGGCTGGCGCGACAGCCCGATCGGGCAGGACCTCAAGGCCGTGCGCAACGTCAAGCCGCTCTGGTCGCGCTACGGCACCCTGGTAGGGGTGGGGCTCGGCGGGGTCGACATGTGGGCGACCAGCCTGCTCGGCGCCTCGCCGTTCGGCACGCTCAAGCACGGCAAGCCGGACCATGCCTGCCTCAAGCCGCTCTCGGAGGTGACGCCGATCACCTACCCGAAGCCGGACGGCAAGCTGACCTTCGACCGGCTCTCCTCGGTCTACCTCTCGAACACCAACCACGAGGAGGACCAGCCGCCCCACCTCAAGGTCCGCGATCTGGAGCTGCAGAAGCGCTCGGAGCACGACGTCTACGGCGGCCCCTCGTCCCGCTACTGCCCGGCCGGCGTCTACGAGTGGGTGGAGGACGCCGCCGCCAGCGACGGCGTGCGCTACCAGATCAACGCGCAGAACTGCGTCCACTGCAAGACCTGCGATATCAAGGACCCGAACCAGAACATCGATTGGGTGACGCCGGAGGGCCCGGGCGGACCGAACTATCCGAACATGTGAGGGACGGCCGATACATATCGGCCGTCTGACGCGTTCGCCGTTCGTCGGACAGGCGGGCGTACCCATATGTTTGCGATCAGCCGGCAGCGGGTTTGGGTCGCCGAGCCCCGGCGCCTCCCACGGGATGGCGCTCCGGTTGCCCCCGTTTCATTAGAGAAACACGTTTCGTCCGACCGTCCGGGTGTTGAGCGCGACGTCAGGGCGCGCGCTGTGGCAATCGTGACAAAGCATCGGGGCGGCTTCCTCGCCCCGAAGACCTTCCTCGCCCCGACGACCTTTCTCGACCCGGCTGCCTCGACCCGTCCGGACCTCTGGCCTGGGGTAGCCGCGTGCCGGAGTGCCGGTCTCGCTATCCCTGTGAGAATGCCTCGCCCCTCGACGAACACGCTTCCGGCGATGCTTCCGAGCAAACCTCCGGCCGATCTGTTCGCCGCGGGCGGCAACGTTGTCGCAGCAAGCGACGAGGGCCCGCGCGGGTGCAAGCCTGACAGACGTGCGCGAGTCCGAGGACGCCGGCTACCGCGCCGGCCTGAATCCGTAAGCCCCCGCGCCATCCTTTCGCCTTGCGGGGCTGGCGGGATGCGTTCAGTGTCCCCAGCGATTTTCGGGGATGCCCCGCCATTCTCGCGCCCGGCCCCCGTAGGCCGGCGCCCAGGAGCCGCGACCGGTTCATGATGACAACACGCGCCCGCCGGAGCGTCTCGGCGCTCGCCCTGATGCTCGCCGCCGGCCTGCCTCAGACCGTTCTGGCCGCCCAGCCGCGCGAGTCGGCCCCGCTTCTCGAATACGAGCCCGCGGAATCCCTGGAGGGCAACTTCCTGTCCGCCTACATCGCGGGCGCCTCCCGGGACACGGCGGCGGCGGCGACCTTCTACCGCGAGGCGGTCAAGGCCGACCCGCGCAACGCCGAGCTGGTCGAGCGCGCCTTCATCTCGCTGCTCGCCGACGGCGCCCTGCCGGACGCGTTCCGGGCCGGCGAGAAGCTGATCGCACGCGATCCCACCAACGGGCTCGCCAACCTCTCCCTCGGGGTGCGCCAGATCAAGGCCGGCCAGTGGGCCGCCGCCCGCCAGAATTTTTCGAGGAGCGGCCGGGGCGCGGCCACCGACCTGACCGCGACGCTGCTGACCGCTTGGTCCTATGCCGGCGCGGGTGACGGCAAGAAGGCGCTGGAGACGGTCAACAAGCTCCGGGGCGAGCGCTACTACAACACCTTCCGCGACTACCATGCCGGCCTGATCGCCTCGGTGATCGGCGACAACGCCGAGGCCGAGCGGCGGCTCAAGGCCGCCTACGAGGCCGACCGCAACACCCTGCGGATCGTCGATGCCTACGCCCGGCTGGAGGCCAGCCTCGGCCGCACCGACCTGGCGATCCAGGCCTATTCCGACTTCGACCAGCTTTCGCCCCGGCACCCGCTGGTGCGCGACGCCCTGGACAAGCTCAAGGACGGCAAGCCGCTGGCCCGCCTGATCGGCAACGCCCAGGAGGGCGCCGCCGAGGTACTGTACGGGCTGGGCTCGGCGGGCTCGACGCAGGGCGACGAGCTGCCCGCGGTGATCTACCTGCGGCTCGCGCTGTACCTCGCCCCCGACCACGCGCTGGCCCGACTGACGCTCGCCGACACCCTGGACCGGATGAAGCAGACCGAGCGGGCCAACGAGGCCTACGCGCAGATCCCCGCGACCTCGCCGCTCAAGCTCAACGCCGACATCCAGGTCGGCCTCAACCTGGAGCAGATGGGCAAGGGCGACGAGGCGCTGGCCCATCTCGACGCCGCCATGAAGGCGCATCCGGACGACATCGACGTGATCACCGCGCTGGGCAACGTCCAGCGGGCGCGCAAGAAGTACGAGGAGGCGGCCGCCACCTATACCCGCGCCATCGACCTGATCGGCGACCGGCCGCTGGCGAATTACTGGACGACCTTCTACTTCCGCGGCACCGCCTACGAGCGCGCCAAGCAATGGCCCAAGGCCGAGGCCGACCTGAAGAAGGCCCTGTCCCTGGTGCCGGCGAGCCAGCCGGCCGCCAAGGCCCAGGTGATGAACTATCTCGGCTATTCCTGGGTCGACCAGAAGATCAACATCGACGAGGCG
Source organism: Methylobacterium sp. WL64 (assembly GCF_008039945.1). Taxonomy (NCBI): domain Bacteria; kingdom Pseudomonadati; phylum Pseudomonadota; class Alphaproteobacteria; order Hyphomicrobiales; family Methylobacteriaceae; genus Methylobacterium; species Methylobacterium sp. WL64. The sequence continues at coordinate 2,608 of NZ_VRVA01000190.1, read as the reverse complement.
TTCAAGCTGCTGCAGCAGGCCGCCGACGCGAGCCCCCGGGACGGCATGATCGTCGACAGCCTGGGCTGGGCCTATTACCGCCTCGGCCGCTGGGACGACGCGGTGCGCGAGTTGGAGAAGGCGGTCGAGCTGAAGCCCGGTGACCCGACCATCAACGACCACCTCGGCGACGCCTACTGGCGTTCGGGCCGGCGCCTCGAGGGCAAGTTCCAGTGGCAGCACGCCAAGGACCTGAACCCCGAGCCGGACGACCTCGCGCAGATCAACGACAAGCTGAAGGACGGCCTGCCGGAGATCGAGAAGCCCACCGCGACGGCCGAGACCGTGCCGGCCCCGGTGGCGGCCCCGCACAACGCCGAGAATCCGGAACTGCCCAAGGGCGCCCCGCAGCCGCACGAGGCCCCGGGCGCCGCCGACAAGGCCAAGAAGTCGGGGGGTTAAAAGCTGCCTCCTCCGGGGCGCGCATACTCTCCGGGCCGGCAAGACTAATTTGTCCGTCGGCTCATAAAAATCGACGCGCTTTTCCGGTCGGTTTGACGCACAGTGCCGCGGCTGCCCTCGGGCGGCCTCGCCGCGTCCCGGGCTGCGTCCGCGCATCCGAGCGACCGGCGCTGCACATCATCGCGAGGCAAGATCCCCGTACGATAACAGTCGGCGGGTGGGCGGGCGCCGGGCCCGCGGAGCCAGGGAGAACGCCCATGCCGTCAGATATCGAGATCGCCCGCGCCGCGACCCTGAAGCCGATCGCACAGGTTGCCGAGAAGCTCGGCATCCCGGACGAGGCGCTGCACAATTACGGCAAGCACATCGCCAAGCTCGACCACGGCTACATCGCCGGGCTCGAGGGCAAGGCGCCGGGCAAGCTCGTGCTGGTGACGGCGATCTCGCCGACGCCCGCGGGCGAGGGCAAGACCACCACCACGGTGGGCCTCGGCGACGCGCTGAACCGCATCGGCCAGAAGACCATGATCTGCCTGCGCGAGCCCTCGCTCGGCCCCTGCTTCGGCATGAAGGGCGGGGCGGCCGGCGGCGGCAAGGCCCAGGTCGTGCCGATGGAGCAGATCAACCTGCACTTCACGGGCGACTTCCACGCCATCACGTCGGCCCACAGCCTCGCGGCCGCCCTGATCGACAACCACGTCTACTGGGCGAACGAGCTCAACATCGACGTGCGCCGGATCCACTGGCGCCGGGTCGTCGACATGAACGACCGGGCCCTGCGCCAGATCACCCAGTCGCTCGGCGGCGTCGCCAACGGCTTCCCCCGGGAGGACGGGTTCGACATCACGGTCGCCTCCGAGGTGATGGCGGTGTTTTGCCTCGCCAAGGACCTCGCCGACCTCGAGGAGCGCCTGGGCCGGATCGTCATCGCCGAGACCCGCGACCGCAAGCTCGTCACGCTCAAGGACGTGAAGGCCACGGGCGCCATGACGGTGCTGCTCAAGGACGCCCTGCAGCCGAACCTCGTGCAGACGCTCGAGGGCAACCCCGCGCTGATCCACGGCGGCCCGTTCGCCAACATCGCCCATGGCTGCAACTCGGTGATCGCCACCCGGGCCGGCCTGCGGCTGGCCGACTACACCGTGACCGAGGCCGGGTTCGGCGCCGATCTGGGCGCGGAGAAGTTCCTGGACATCAAGTGCCGGCAGGCCGGCCTGAGCCCCTCGGCGGTCGTGGTGGTGGCCACGATCCGCGCGCTCAAGATGCACGGCGGCGTCGATAAGAAGAGCCTCGGGGCCGAGAACATCGGCGCCCTCGAGACGGGGTTCGCCAACCTAGCCCGGCACGTGACCAACCTGCGCGGCTTCGGCCTGCCCGTTGTGGTCGCGGTCAACCACTTCCACGCCGACACCGACGCCGAGCACGCCCGGCTGAAGGAGCTGTGCCGGGAACGCCTCGACGTCGAGGCGATCACCTGCCGCCACTGGGCCGAGGGCGGCGCCGGCGCCGAGGAGCTGGCGCACGCGGTGGTGCGGCTCGCCGCCAAGGAGCCGGCCCCGATCCGCTACGCCTACGAAACAGAGGCGCCGCTTTCGGAAAAAATCCGGGCGATCGCCACCAAGCTGTACGGCGCCGCCGACATCCAGATCGAGACCAAGGCCGCGGGCAAGCTCGCCACCTTCGAGAAGGACGGCTACGGCCACCTGCCGATCTGCATGGCCAAGACCCAGTACTCGTTCTCCACCGACCCGAGCCTGATGGGCGCCCCCGAGGGCCACGTCGTCGGGGTGCGCGACGTCCGGCTCTCGGCCGGTGCCGGCTTCGTGGTGGCGATCTGCGGGGAGATCATGACCATGCCGGGCCTGCCCCGGGTCCCCGCCGCCGACACGATCCGCCTCGATGCCGACGGGCAGATCGACGGGCTGTTCTAAGCGGGGTCGCTCGGGCTGCGCCTCTGCAGGCAAAGTCAGTCAGACGTCGCTGCTGAATCAGGCTGACGGCTGGACGCACGCGCATCTCCCGCCCCTGCGGGGGAAGGTGGCACCCGAAGCCGGGCCGGGACGAAGGCCCGTGCGAGGGGCGCAACGTGCAGCCTATGGCTGCGGCCGTCATGCCCGCTCGGTTTCATCCAGAAGCCGGGTTCCCCTTTGCCGCCCCCTGCCGATGC
>NZ_VRVA01000018.1:0-74439 GCF_008039945.1 Methylobacterium sp. WL64 | reverse complement strand
CTCCCGACCCCTGCTGACGCAGGGCCCACCCTCCCCCGCAGAGGGGGGAGGAAAGCGTCGCGGTTGGGGAGGCGGTGGCGAGACGCCGAGTCACAAAAACTTAAACCGCACGCCCGCGGCGGCCCTCGACCAGCCACATCGCGAGCACGGCGGCGGCGAGCGCTGCGAGGGCGGCGAGGCCCAGCGCCAGCGGGTAGACCTCGACACCGCGGATGTTGGCGCTGTCGCTCGGGCGGAAGCCGATCCAGTCTCCGCCGGCCAGGCGGCCGCTGCGCACGGTGGCGAGCCGCGGCACCTGGGTGGTGCCGCCGGCATCCGCGACCCGGCGGATCGAGCCGCCGGAGCCTTCGGCCACCGCCTTCAGCCGCTTGGTATCGCTGAACACGTCGGCGAGCTCGCGCGGGTTCGCCGGGCCGACGCTGACGAAGGCCACGAGGTTGCCCGAGCGCAGGGTGTGCAGCCCCAGGGTCTCCGCGTCGAAGGTGGCGGTGAACAGGCCGGGCTCGCCGGGCTTGAGGGTCAGCGTCGTGACCTTGCCGGTCGGCCCGGTGACGGTGACCGGCTCGACCTGCTCGGCCATGGTCTGGCGCTCGACTCGCACCTCGCGACCGCGGCCGGTGGTCTGTGCCCGGAGGGCCTCCTCTTCGAGGGCCGGCTCCTTCATCAGCCAGTGCGCCAGGCGGCGCAGCAGATCCAGATAGGGGCCGCCCTCCTGGTAGCCCCGCGCCCAGAGCCAGGCATGGTCGGACAGCAGCAGCGCGACGCGGCCCTTGTCCTCGCGCGACAGGGCGAGCAGCGGCAGCCCCTCGGCGCCGGACAGGATCGGCTGGATGCCGGGCCGGGTGCGGGCCTGGACGATGCGCAGCCAGTCGCCCCAGGCGGGCGGGTTCGCGTCGGAGCCCGGCAGGTCGCGGGTGACCGGGTGGCGCTGGCCGACCTGCGTCGGGGTCGCCTTGTAGGGGCGCTGGACCACGCGCCCGTCCGGATCGCCCGGCAGGATGCCGGCGAGCCGGGTGCGGGCCAGGCTCGCCGGGCCGGCATATTCGGGGCCGGCGGCGACGAGGAGCGCGCCGCCCTCGCGGACGTAGCGGACGATGTTGTCGAAATAGGCCTGCGGCAGCACGCTCTGGTTGGCGTAGCGGTCGAAGATGATCAGATCGAAATCCTTGATCTTCTGAACGAACAGCTCGCGGGTCGGGAACGCGATCAGGGACAATTCGGAGATCGGCGTCCCGTCCTGCTTCTCCGGCGGGCGCAGGATGGTGAAGTGCACGAGGTCGACGTTAGCGTCTGATTTCAGCAGGTTGCGCCAGGTCCGCTCACCCTGGTGCGGCTCGCCGGAGACCAGCAGCACCCGGAGCTTCTCCCGGATGCCCTCGATCGGCAGGACCGCGCGGTTGTTGACCGTGGTGAGTTCGCCCGGGAGTGGCTCGACCTCGATCTCGACCACGTTCGGGCCGCCATGCTCGATCCGGGTGGTCAGAGCGAACGGCTTGTCGGTGGGTACGTCCCGCCGGCCGATCTCCTCGCCGTCGCGGCGGATCATGACGACCGCATGGCCGGTGCCGCCGCGCTCCATCACCTCGGCGCGGATCGTGAGATCCTTGCCGACGATGCCGAAGCGCGGCGCCTCCAGAAGCTTGATCTGGCGGTCGCGCTCGTCCGGATGGCCGGTGACGAGGACGTGGAGCGGCGCCTTGATGCCGATTTGCGCCATCGAGGATGGGATGTCGTGGACCACGCCGTCGGTGAGCATCACGATGCCGGCCAGCCGCTCGGGCGGCACGTCGGCCAGCGCCTGGCCCAGTGCCGTGAACAGCTTGGTGCCGTCGTCGCCGTCCTTTGCGTCGGGCACATCGATGAAGCGGGGCTCGATGTTGGTGAGCGCGCCGAAGCGGCGCTGCAACTCGGCCCGGACCGCATCGGTCATCTGCGGCCGGTCGCCGAGCGCCTGCGATCCGGAGCGGTCGACCACGATCGCCGCGATGTCCTTCACCGGCTCGCGGTCTTCCCGCACCAGGGCGGGGTTGGCGAGGGCGGCCAGCACCAGGGCGAGCACCAGCGCGCGCAGCAGGGCGGTCCGGCCCCGCGCCACGAAGGCGAGCAGAGCCAGGACGACGACGACGAGCCCGAGGGCGGCGAGGACCGGCCACGGGAGGAGGGGGGTGAAGCTGAGGCTCAGCATGGGGCGGAGCGCTCCGGTTTCGTGATGCGGGGGCTTCTTCCATCCGCAAAGTTACGGGCTTCGCAGGTTGCAACCGCCGCCGTCGTCGTGGCGTGAGCGCGGAAAACGCAGGTTCCGTCTCCCGTACGGGAGAGGGAGCGCGTCGCGGCCTGCATCAGCACCCGCGCATCGAGCTCGTGCCGCTCGTAACCCGCAGAGGGGGGAGGGCCTTCGGCGCTTCGCTGGTTGTCCAAGGAAATCACTGCCCCAGCCGCTCCAGCAGCGCGGGCACGTGGACCTGATCCGCCTTGTAGTTACCGGTGAGCGTGTAGATCACGATGTTCACGCCGCCCCGGAAGGCCATCTCGCGCTGGCGCTGGTCGCCGCCGACAACCGGGTAGAGCGGTTCGCCGCGGCGGCCCACCGCCCAGGCGGCGGCGAGGTCGTTGCCGGTGATGATGATCGGGCTGACGCCGTCGCCGGCCCGGGCCGGGCGGCGCTCGGCGCCCTCCGCCGCGGGGGGGAGCGCCTCGACCCAGGTCTGGCCGGTGGCGTAGCGGCCGGGGAAGCTGTCGACCAGGTAGAACGCCTTTGTCAGGACGTGGTCGAGGGGCACCGGCTCCAGCTCCGGCACCTCCAGGGTCGCCAGCATCTTGCGCAGGTAGGCCGCCTCCGGGGAGGGCGGACCGCCCGGGCGGGTCGTGAGCGCGTCGCGGGTATCGAACAGGACCGTGCCGCCGTTGCGCATGAACGCGTCGATCTTGCGGATCGCCGTCTCCGAGGGCTGTGGCCGGGATGGCGCGATCGGCCAGTAGATCAGCGGGTAGAAGGCGAGCTCGTCCTTGGCCGGGTCGATCCCGGCGGGCTCGCCCGGCTCCAGGGCGGTGCGCGAGGCGAGCATCTGGGTCAGGCCGGACAGGCCGGTCCGGCTTGCCTCATCGACGGCGGCGTCCCCGGTGATCACGTAGGCCAGCCGGGTGACGAGGGCGGATTCGATGCCGTTCGGCCGGTTGGCCGCCGGTTCCTCGGCGCGCAGCGGCTGTGCCGGGAGGGCGGCGAACAGCACGAGGCCCGCGACGGCCAACGCCGCCGGGCGTCCGCGCAGACGGCTCGCCCAGGCGGAGCGGCGCAGGAAGCCGCCGAGCCACAGGCCCGCAAGCGTGTCGAGGGCGAGCAGCAGCAGCGCCAGGGTGAACAGGGTCGGGCGCAGGTCCAGGGTCTCGGCTCCGGCGAGGGTTCCGATCCGGGCGCCGTCGAGCGCTGCGGTGTCGAGGGGTTTCAGGCGGTCGTCGGGCTTCAGGGCGTTGACGCTGATGCCGCCGTCGGCCGGTCCGTAGAAGCCCGGCGGGTGCTCGGTGTTCCCCCGGTCGGCGTAATCGGCCGCCACCGCGGTGGCCGAAGCGGGTGGCGAGCCGAGCGCGCCGAACCCGTCCAGTGTCACCCGAGGGGCGAGCACCACGGCCGATGCGCGACTGGCTTCGCCCGCGGGGGGCGCTGCCGTGCCGGCCAAGCCGACCACGCGCCGGAGCATGTCGATGAACAGCCCCGAGAGCGGCAGGTTCGACCAGGTCGTGTCGGCGGTGACGTGGAACAGCACCAACGTGCCCTGGCCGCGCTTCTGCGCGGTGACGATCGGCGTGCCATCCTGCAGGGAGGCCCAGGTCCGGTTCGGCAGGTCGCCGTCCGGCTCGGCCAGGATCTGGCGGCGCACGCCGATATCGGCCGGCGGCGTCAGGCCCGCGAAGGGGCTCTCGGGCGGGAACGGCGCCAGGGTCTTGGGGCTGTCCCAGGAGAGGGTGCCGCCGAGCGTCCGGTTTCCCCGGCGCAGGCGGACTGGCACGAGCGGGTCGTTGCCGGCCGCGAGCCGCGGGCCGGCGAAGCGCAGCAGCATGCCGCCGGCCTTCACGAAGCTCTCGACCCGGGCCGTGGTCTTCTCGTCGAGCGCGCCGACATCGGCGAGCACCAGCACCGAGACCTGGTTGTCGAGGAGCTGGTTGATCGATTCCGCCGTACCCTTGGCGCCGCGCGCCTCCTGCACGTCCGCGAAGGGTTGGAGCGCCCGGGCGAGGTAGTAGGTCGGCGCCAGAAGCGGCTGGGCCTGGTCGAGGGTGCCGCCAAATACCAGGCCGACCCGGCGGCGCTTGCCGCGCTCGTCCTGCAGCACCACGGCCCCGGCCGAGCGCTCACCGGCGATCTCCAGGCGGCTGATGCTGTTGCGCAGTTCCACCGGCATCTCGAACGTCGCCGTCGCCTCGGTGGCGTCGGCCGCGAAGGCGATGTCGCGCTCGGCGAGCGGCAAGCCCTTCTGGTCGAGCGCCCGGATCACGCCGGCGTCGCGCCCGTTCGGGGCTGCGCGCAGGGCCCGGACGGTGAGGGTGCCGCCGGTCTCCGCGGCGGTGAGGGCCAGGGCCGGAGGCCTGTCGGCGCGCAACACCGTCAGGGCGGCGCCGCTGCCGCCCACGAGGTCGGCCAAGCCCTTGGCGAAGCGCTCGTCGCTCGCTCCGGCGACGCCATCGCTGATCCAGACGAGCCCTGCGCCGCGGTTCTTCTCCAGGAACGTCCCGATGCTGGTCAGATGCGCGTCGCGGGTCGGCAGGATCGGGCGGGGCGCCAGGGCACGCAGGCGTTCCAGGGCCGCGGCCGGGGTCTTGGCCTCGAAGGCCGCGGGCGGCTCGGCCAGGCCGATCACCGCCACCGGCCGGCCGTCCCGGGCCGCACCCTCCACGGCGTCTGTGGCGACCCGCAACCGGTCGCGCCAATCGTGGGCGGCGGCGAAGCCGTTGTCGAGTAGCACGAGGAGCGCGCTGCGGCCGCCACCGGCTCCGACGCCACCAGGATTCCAGACCGGGCCTGCCACCGCGAGGATCAACGCGGCGGCGATCAGCAGGCGCAGGAGCAGCAGCCAGGGCGGTGTGCGTGCCGGCGTCTGCCGCTGCGGGATCAGGTCGGCGACGAGCTTGAGCGGCGGGAAGTCGATCCGCCGGGGCCGCGGCGGCGTCACCCGCAGCAGGAACCACAGGGCCGGCAGGCCGATCAGGGCGGCGAGCGCCAGGGGCGCCGCGAAGGTCAGACCGAGCATGGCGGCCTCACTCCGGGCCGCGCGCGGCGATCAGCGTGGCGAGCCGCAGGGCCGCCTCGCTCGCCGGGCGGTCGGTGCGGTGAAGGGTGAGTGTCCAACCCTGCTGGCGGGCGATCGCCTGCAGGGCGGCGCGATGCTCCGCGATTCGGGCGCGGTAGCGGACGCCCCAGGAATCGGCGTCGCCGATATCGAGGCTGAGCCCGCCTTCGAGGTCGTGCAGCACGGCCTGGCCCGAGAACGGGAAGGTCTCCTCGATCGGGTCCACGACCATCAGCAGGTGGCCGCGGCTGCCCCGTCCGGCCAGGGCCTGGACCGCGGTCGCGATCCGGGCGGGATCGGTGAGGAAGTCGCCGATTAGAACGACCTCGTCGAAGCGCGCCGGGCTCGCCCGGGGCGGTAGGTCCTGCTCCAGGCCCGCCTTGTCGGCGACCAGCGCCTGGATCATCCGCTCGACGATGCCCCGCAATGCCGTCGCCCGGGTCAACCCCAGGAGCCCGACACGCTCGCCGCCCTCCACGAAGGCGTCGGCCAGCGCCAGCCCGAGGACCAGGGCCCGCTCGATCTTGGACGCCGAGGCCAGGTCGGACGAAAACCCCATCGACGCGGAGCGGTCCATCCACAGCCAGATGTTGTGGGCCGCCTCCCATTCCCGCTCGCGTACGTAGAGCCGGTCGTCCCGGGCCGAGCGGCGCCAGTCGACCCGCGCGGCGGCCTCACCGGTGACGAAGGGGCGGAACTGCCAGAAGCTCTCGCCCGGCCCGGCCCGGCGGCGGCCGTGCAGGCCGTGGGCCAGGAGGCTCGACACCCGCCGCGCCTCCAGCACGAGGCGGGGCATCCTTTCGGAGAGGGCCGTCGCGCCCTCGCTCTCGCGCCTGCCGGGGGTGCGCCGTTCGGAGTCGAGGGCGTGTGTCCCGACCAAGGCTAAAGCTTCTCGGCGAGCTTGCCGATCAAGCCCTCGATCGTCTCGCCGTCGGCGCGGGCGGTGTAGCTGAGCGCCATCCGGTGCTTGAGCACCGGCTCCGCCAGGGCCTTCACGTCGGCCACCGAGGGCGCGACCCGGCCCTCGATCAGGGCCCGGGCGCGGGCGGCCAGCGTCAACGCCTGGCTGGCGCGGGGGCCGGGCCCCCAGAGCAGCTTGTCCTTCACCAGCGGATCGCCTCCGTCGGGCCGGGCGGAGCGCACGAGGTCGAGGATCGCCTCCACCACGGCTTCGCCCACGGGGAGCCGGCGCACTAGGCGCTGGGCGGTGAGCAACTGGTCGGTGGACATCACAGCGTGCGGGCGCACCTCGTCGATGCCGGTGGTCTCGATCAGGATGCGGCGCTCGGCGGCGCGGTCGGGATAGCCGACATCGATCTCCAGCAGGAAGCGGTCGAGCTGCGCCTCGGGCAGCGGGTAGGTGCCCTCCTGCTCGATCGGGTTCTGGGTGGCGAGCACGTGGAACGGCCGCGGCAGGTCGTGGCGGACGCCGGCCACCGAGACGTGGCCCTCCTGCATCGCCTGGAGCAGGGCCGATTGCGTCCGCGGGCTCGCCCGGTTGATCTCGTCGGCCATCAGGAGCTGGGTGAAGACCGGCCCCTGCACGAACCGGAACGCCCTGCGGCGCTCGGCATCCTCCTCCAGGATCTCGGTGCCGAGGATGTCGGACGGCATCAGGTCCGGGGTGAACTGCACGCGCCGCGCGTCGAGGCCGAGCACGGTGCCCAGCGTCTCGACCAGCTTGGTCTTGGCGAGCCCCGGCAGGCCGACGAGCAGGCCGTGGCCGCCGGCCAGGATCGTCACAAGGGCGAGATCGACGACCTTCTCCTGGCCGAAGATCACCCCGTGGATCGCGTCCCGCGCCTGACCCACGGCGGCGAGGCAGCTCTCCGCGGTGGCCACGATGCCGTCGTCGAGGCTGGTGGCCGGGCTGATCGCCTGCGTCATGCCGTTGTCCGTCTCCTGTGCGAGGTACCCAAGGTGCCCCGCCGGTCATCCGGTCAATGTGGGGCCGTTCGCACCGGGCTGGCAAGGTCGGGATCGCCGCACGCCGGTTCGCGGTGGGATCCGCGCGGCAATGCAACGTCGGGTACCAGCTTCGGGGGCGCCCCCTCCAGGAAGCCGCACACCCTTACGTTTTGCGCTGGCCGATGCCCGGGAGCGAAGTCGTTTGGTCCGCCACCGCTTCCCGGGACTGTTTGTTTAGCGCGCGGGTCAGATCTTACCTTCGAGACCCATCGTGTAATACTTGTGCACGATCTTGTCCTGGTTCTCGAGCAGCCAGTCGATCGACGGCTCGTTGGTCATGGCCTTGCGGATCGCCTCGGTCATGCCCTTGCGCTGGATCTCGAACAGCGCCTTGTGGTCCACCGTCTCGGCCTGGATCACGCCGGGGCTCAGCCAGACCGAGCAGATGATGCCGAGGTCGTTGGCCTTCTCCTTGGGGATGTAGCCGGCCCGCACGGCGTCGAGCACGCCGTTGGCGATGGCGAACTGCACCGTGCCCATCAGGATCGAGGTGTACTTGCTCTCGGTCACGCTGACCTTGGAGACGCAGAGCGTTACCGGCCGAACCATGATGTCGGTGTTGAGGAGCGCGAAGACGCGGCTGTGGCCGACCACCTGGTCGCCCGTCAGCGTCGCGATCGCGGTGCCGACGGGACCGTCCAGCTCGCCGATGATGACCTCCGGCTCGGACGCGGTGTTCGGCGGGCCGCCCGCCACGAGCGCCTCGCCGGCGCGGAGGATGATGCGTTCACTCATAAGGGTAGGCTCCATAGGTTGCGGCACGGGGCGGGGCGGCCGCTGCGGCGGTGCCGGCTGGATCGACGGCGCCCCCTCTAGCACGCGCTCCGGCATCCGTCGGCCCCGCCGCGATGCCGCTGCCGTCTGCGGGAACCTGCCTCGGTCCGATCTGTCCGGGCCCAACCGGCCCCGGCCCAACCGGCCCCGGCCCAATCTACCCCGGCCCAATCTACCCCGGCCCTTGGCTCGGGCGAGCCGGACCAGTAGGAAGGCCCGCGAGGCCGGGGCGACCGGCTGAACACCCTGATGTCTCTCGCGGATTGCGGCGTAGGCAGCACAGCGGGCCTCCCGCGTATCCGGTACTCACCATGCGCCTTCGAGATGTGTTCGTCGCCGGGCCAGCGCGGTCCCTCACGCGCCCTCTGGCCCGGCGCCTGAAGCGGCGGCGGACGAGCGAGCCCCGGCAAGCGGATCTCGTGGCGGCCGTGAAGGCCTCGGGCCTGTTCGATCCGGCCTGGTACGGGCGGCGCTATCCCGACGTGGTCGGCGAGGGGATCGACCCCCTCGTGCACTACGCGGTCCATGGTGGGCGGGAGGGCCGCTGGCCGTCGCCGTTGTTCCACGGCGACCGCTACCTCGACGCCGTCCCGGGCCTGCGCGCCGAGGGCGTGAACCCGCTGATCCACTACGTCGAGCGCGGCGCCGATGCCGGCATCGCCCCCAACCCGCTGTTCGACCCGGACTGGTACGCGCAGCGCTATCTCGGCGGCGCCGACGCCCGCGCCCGGGCGTTCTTCCACTTCCTGAAAAGCCCCGACACCGACCCGTCGCCACTGTTCGATTCCGCCTGGTACCGGTCGCGCTACCCCGATGCCCGGGAGGCGGGCGGCATCGCGCTCAGTCACTATTTCGAGACCGGGCGGAAGCAGGGCTATCTGCGCACCCCCGAGGAATTCGCCGGGCTGTCGCGGCACGTCGACCTGATCCGCCGCTCCGGGATCTTCGACGCGGAGTTCTACCGCGGGCGCTGCCCCGAGGCCGAGACCAGCGGGCTCGAGCCGCTGGAGCATTACGTGATGGCGGGCGGCTACCGCCGCTACGCCCCGCATCCCCTGTTCGACCCCGACTGGTACGCCGCCCAATCGGCGGCGGTGCGCGCCGACAGCCTCAACCCGCTGGTGCACTTCCTGGAGCACGGCGCCCGGGAGGGGCTCGATCCCGGCCCCTGGTTCGATACGCGCTGGTACACCGAAACCTATCTCGCCGACGACGCGACGGATGCCAATCCGCTTGCGCACTTCCTGGCCGACAACGGCCGGCGCACGAGCCCGTCCCCGCGCTTCGACGCGCCCTGGTACCTCGCCCGCTACCCCCGGGTCGCGGCGCTCGGGCTCAACCCCCTGGTCGACTACGTCATCACCGGGCTCGAGGCGGGGCGGCTGACCCGCCGGGTCGCCGGCACCGCCGTGCCGGAGGCCGCCGACGCCCGGCTGTCCTGCCTGAAGCGGGAGCCGCGCCGGCACGGCCGCACGGCCTTGTTCATCACCCACGCGCCGGAGGGGCGCATCCGCGGCCATGTCGAGCCCTACCTGCGGGCGTTTGCCGAGAACGGCATCGACATCGTGCTCATCATCGCGGCCGACCAGCACAAGACCGCGGTGCCGGAGGCGATCCTGAAGCTCTGCGCCTCGGCCTACCTGCGCGAAAACACCGGCTTCGATTTCGCCGCCTGGGCCCATGTCCTCCTTGAGGACGACGACCTGCTCGATTCCGAGACCCTGTATCTCGCCAACGACAGCTTGGTCGGCCCCCTCGACAGCGGCGACTTCGCGGGGATGCTGGCGAAGATCGATGCCTACCCGGAGGCGGTGATCGGACTCGCCGACAACTTCTACTACAGCCACCACCTGCAAAGCTTCTTCCTGGCCCTGAAGAAGCGCTGCGTGTCCTCCTACGCGTTCAACCACTTCATCCAGTCGGTGGCAAACTGGCCGGACAAGAACACAGTCATCACCGAGTACGAGTTGACCTTCTCAGGACGGATGCGGGCCGCGGGGCTCGGCATGCGCAGCCTGTTCTCGGCCCAGAACAAGCACATGACGCTCGTCAACGACCCGCGCAACAACCGCACCCTGTTCGACTGGGAGAACATGCTCACCCAGGGCTTCCCGTTCGTGAAGCGCTCGCTCCTGGGCGAGCACGCCGCGATCGGCGGCGCGGCGGTGCGCGAGGCGATCGGCGAGCGCGGCTTCGACCTCGACCGGCTCGACCAGACCTTCACGTATCCCGGCCCCAAGGTCTGGGCCGACCTGCGCAGGCCGAAGGCGCCGGAGCGGCCCTTGCGCGTCTCCTACGTCTCGCCGATGAACTACGCCAACGGGCTCGGCGTCGCGGCGCGCAGCTACGTGCGGGCGCTGCACCGGGCGCCGTTCGCCCTGAACGTGCATCCGATGGAGCGGTCGTTCCACGTCCATGCCCGGGTCGGGCCGGGCTGGCAGGCCCGGACCTTCTCGGGCGCGCCGGACGTCGCCCTGGTGCATTTCAACGGCGACAGCTGGCAGTCCCTGATGAGCGAGCGCCAGCTCGACATCGCCGCGAGCGCCCGGCTCAAGATCGGGCTGTTCGTCTGGGAGACCTCGCACGTGCCCGGGGGCTGGCTGCCCACCGTGGACGGCCTCGACGCGATCTGGGCGCCCACCGAGTTCTGCGCCGCGATCTTCCGCCAGATCACCGACATCCCGGTCGATGTCGTGCCCTACGTGGTCGAGAACGAGCCCGGCGAGCCGGCGAGCGCCGCCGCCAAGGCCAACCTGCGCAAGGCGTTCTCCATCGACCCGGCCAAAAAGGTCATCCTCTACGCCTTCGACGGGTCGAGCTACCTCGCCCGCAAGAATCCGCACGCGCTGATCCGCGCGTTCCGGGCGGCGGGGCTGGCGCAATCCGGCTGGCAGCTCGTGCTCAAGACCAAGCACGTGTTCGACCTGCCCGACGAGGGCAAGAAGCTGCTCGACCTCGTCGGCAAGGCCGGAGACGTGGTGGTGATCGACCAGCCGCTGTCCCAGAACGAGCTCGGCGCCCTGTTCGAGCTCTGCGCGGTCTATGCCTCGTCGCATTCCTCGGAAGGCTTCGGCCTGACGATCGCCGAGGCGATGGAGATGGGCAAGGTCGTGGTCGCCACCGATTACGGCGGCAGCCGCGACTTCCTCGACGCCACCTGCGGCTTCCCGGTGAAGGCCGAGATCGCCGCCCTGGACCAGACCTACGGGCCGTATCTGCGCGGCGCCGAATGGGGGCAGGTGGACGAGGCCGACCTCGCCCGCGCGCTCACCGACGCCGCCCGGGCGGTGGCGAGCGGCGATGCCGCCCGGATCGGCGCCGCCGCCCGCGCGCGGATCCGCGAGCGCCTGTCGATCGGCGCGGTGGCCGCCGCCATGGAGGCGAGCCTGTCGCGCCTTCTCAAGGCCGAACGTACCTGACGCCCGGGAGACGCGATCCGTGTTGAACAAGAAGCCGGTCCCGGCCCCGTCGGCCTCCTGGAGCGCGCGCGCCTGGCCGGACGCGATCCTGCCGCTGCCCCTCGACGAGCGCTTCCACCCGGTCGACGACCGCAAGCTCGGCCAGGTCGCCGCCGGCCAGCTGCCCGCCTGCCGGGCCGTGTTCGTGGCCCCGGCGGCGTGCGATCTGCATCCGGAGCTGTTCGCACCGATCCTCGCCGCCATGGCCGAGCGGCCGGATATCGGCATCTTCTACGGCGACGACGCCGTGATGGACGGCGCGGGCCAGGTCCGCAGCGTCCATTGCAAGCCGGCCTTCAACCTGGCGCTCCTCATGGCCGACGACTATATCGGCTTCCCGCTGGTGATCCGCGTCTCGGCCCTGGCAGGCCTGACCCCGGATTTCGGCCGGCGTACCGGCAACGCCGCCTGGTTCCGGCTGCTGCTCGACGCGCTCTCGGCGGGCATCGGCATCGACCGGATCCCGCAGACGCTGATCGCCTCGCCGCTCGTCCGTCCGAAGGCGAAGCACGCCGCCCGCGCCGACGTGCTCGACCGCTGGTTCCAGGGCTCGGGCGCGCCCCTGCGCGCCGCCCCGGGCCTGACCCCGGAAACGCTGGAGATCCGCCGCACCTTCGATGCGCGCCCGCCCGTGACCCTGGTGGTGCCCACCGCCCAGACCCGGCCCCGGAACGAGGACGGGAGCCCGATCGCGGGCGCCAAGCCGCACGTCATCACCCTCCTCGACAGCCTCGCCCGCAGCAGCTACCCGGCCGACCGGATCCGGGTGCTGATCGGCGACGACAAGGCCGACGACGCGATCTATCGCGGCCGGTCCGACCGGTTCGCGGTGACCCGCCTGCTCACCACCCGGCCCGAGGGCGCACCCTTCAACTACGCGGCCAAGATGAACACCCTCTGGCGCGCCGCCGAGACCGACCTCGTCATCCTGATGAACGACGACCTCGTTGTGCGCCGCCCCGGCTGGATCGAGGCGCTGCTGACCTTCGCGCTCGACCGCGGCGTCGGCGGGGTCGGCGGGCGGCTGCTGTTCCCGAGCGGCAAGATCCAGCATGCCGGCATGTTCGGCGGCATCTTCGATGTCTGCGCCCATCCCTGGTACCACCGCGACGCGGCCGAGCCGACCTACGGCGACTGGGCGCTGGCGCAGCGCGACTGCTCGTCGGTGACCGGCGCGCTGTTCGCCACGCGCAAGGCGGTGCTGGAAGCGGTGAACGGCTTCGACGAGAGCTTCGCCCTCGACTTCAACGACGTCGACCTGTGCTTCAAGCTGCGGATGCTCGGCTACCGCATCGTCTACACGCCGTTCGCCGAGATGGCGCACCACGAGAGCGCCTCCCGGCAGACCAGCTTCGCCCCGGGCTCGCAGATCTCGCGCTTCCTGCGCCGCTGGGACGACGTGCTGACCGACGACCCGGCCTACAGCCCGCAGCTGCGCACCGACACCGATGTGGTCGCCCCCCGGGCCGACGCGGCCCGCTGGGTGAGCGAGCGCCGGCCCTCCTGACTCTACAGCGCCTCGCCGCGCATCAGCCGGGGCCGCGTGCCCCGTGAGGCCGCGGCCTCGCCGATGAAGAACCGCTTGAGACCGGGCAGGCGGTCGACGATCCCGAGGCCGAGGTCGCGCGCGAGCCGCAGCGGCAGGGCGTCGTTGGAGAACAGCCGGTTCAGCCCGTCGGTGGCTGCCGCCATGGCGAAGCTGTCGAACCGGCGGGCGCGCTCATAGGCCTGCAGCACGTCCGGGCTGCCGGGATCGAGCCCGAGCCGCAGGGCGCCGGTCACCGCCTCGGCCAAAGCCGCGGCGTCCGCCAAGCCGAGATTGAGGCCCTGGCCGGCGATCGGGTGGATGACGTGGGCGGAATCGCCGAGCAGCGCCAGCCGGTCGGCCCGGAACGCCCGGGCGATGCCGAAGGCCAGCGGGTGCCGGCTCGGGCCGTGCTCCAGGGCCAGCATTCCCAGATCCAGGGTGAACCGGCGCTCGATCTCGGCCAGCACCTCGTCGGGCTCGCCCGAGAGCAGCGCGTCGGCCTCGTCGGCCCGCTCGGTCCAGACGATCGAGGAGCGGTGGCCCAGCGTGCCGCCGTCCCGCAGGGGCAGGATCGCGAAGGGGCCGGCGGGCAAAAAGTGCTCGAAGGCTCGGCCCTGGTGCGGCCGGGTATGCCCGATCGTGGCCACGATCCCGACCTGCGGATAGGACCAGCCGACCCAGCCGATCCGCGCAGCCTCCCGCAGGCGGGAACGCGCGCCGTCGGCGGCCACCAGCAGGTCGGCCCGGAGGCTCTCGCCCGTGGTCAGCTCCGTCCGGATCGCCACGCCCTCAGGCAGCGCCCGCACCACGCCCCCTGTGACGATCGCGACGCCCCCGTCCAGGCAGGCCTCGGACAGCGCGCGCGCCAGGGGCTCGGCCTCGACCATGTGGGCGAAAGGCTCGCCCACCGCCCGGTCGGCCTGGTCCTCCTCCTCCCGCCCGAATGTCAGGAACACCGGCCGCACCGGGTCGGCCAACCGGCTGTCGGAGATCACCATCTCGGCGATCGGCTCGGCGGAGGCCGCGATTCGCTCCCACAGCCCGAGCTGCGTCAGCATCCGCCGCCCACCCGCTGCCAGCGCGTAGGCGCGGCCGCGGTGCCGTGCGGGGTCGGCGCCGTGCGGGTCGATCACGGTCACGGCCAGAGCCGGCCCGTGGGCCTGCTTGAGTGCGAAGGCCAGGGCGAGGCTGGCGAGGCCGCCTCCGGCGATCAGGAGGCTGCGGCTGCCGGGGCGGGGCGTCTGGGCCGTCATCGTCACGGATCTCCGATCTGGGGGCCGAGCGCGTGGATCGCTCCGCCCGAAAGGCCTATGTCGCGTTTGGACGACGAACGGAAACCCCGCGACTCATGACCGACGCCACCACCGACGCGATGACCGACGCGGTCGCCGAGCTCATCGCCATCCTCGACCTCGAACGCCTCGAGGTCGACCTGTTCCGCGGCCAGAACCCGAAGACCGGCTGGCGCCGGGTGTTTGGGGGCCAGGTGGTGGCGCAGGCTCTCGTGGCCGCCACCCGCACGGTGCCGGACGACCGGCCGGCCCATTCGCTCCACGCCTATTTTATGCTGCCGGGCGATCCCCGCGCGCCGATCGTCTACGAGGTCGAGCGCATCCGCGACGGGCGCAGCTTCACCACCCGGCGGGTCAAGGCGATCCAGCACGGGCGGGCGATCTTCGCCACCACGATCTCCTACCAGGTCTCCGAGGGCGGGTTCGAGCACCAGCCGACCATGCCGGACGTGGCCGGGCCGGACGGCCTCCTCGACGGCAAGGCGCTGGCGGCCGCCGGTGCCGCCGGCATGCCGGAGGCTGTCGCCGCCTATTTCGGCCGCGAGCGCCCGATCGAACTGCGCCCGGTCGATCTCGACCGCTACATTGCCCGACGCAAGGATGGGTCGCGCCCCGAGCCGGTCTTCAATGTCTGGTTGCGGGCGGCCTCGGCGCTGCCGGACGACCCGGCCCTGCACCGTGCGGTGCTGGCCTACGCCTCTGACATGACCTTGCTCGACGTGTCTCTTATCCCGCATGCCAGCTCGGTGTTCGACCCCGACATCCAGGCAGCCAGCCTCGACCACGCCTTGTGGTTCCACCGCCCGGTCCGGATCGACGACTGGCTGCTCTATGCTCAGGACAGCCCCGCCGCCGGCGGCGCGCGCGGCTTCGCCCGCGGCCAGATCTTCGACCGCGCCGGCAACCTCGTCGCGTCCGTTGCGCAGGAAGGTCTCATTCGACCCCACGGGGGATGAGGTCACAGCGCGGCACATCTTCGCGTCCGATCCGCGCGGCGGCGCCGGCCGGCTGAACTGCGCCGTCATCTCGGCGCGCCGAAGCCGAGCCTGGGATTCGGATCCGCGGCCGATTCCACGACTTACGCCACCTGCGTGTCTGGGCTTCGGGCTTCGCTCTGCGGCGCCGGACTGAGCGACGGGCGCGCGAGGCGATAGGGTTCTAACAGGGGCCCATAAGCGATCGAATCGTCCCTCGCCCGAGGATTAAGACGCCTTCGCCAACGTGCGTTGCAGAATTGCACCGCTGCCATGTGCCCATTTATCAATCGTTTGCACGTGTTATAGGCAGCCATCCGGCGCGGCGTGCCTACAGCTTCGCCTGATAGGTCTATTTGCTGGGCATAACCGCGCCCGCCTGAAAAGTTCCCTGCCAAGCTCGGGTGGCATAGTCCTTGAATAGCCCCGCTCAACCGCGGGCCAGCCCGGCTCGGCGGGCGGCTCGGATCGGGCCGCTGCGTGGATCGGGCGATGGCATCGGTTCCCAGGGACTCGGTTAGGGGGCGCCGCCCATGAAGATCGTGATGGCCATCATCAAGCCGTTCAAGCTGGAGGAGGTGCGCGACGCGCTCACCGGAATCGGCGTCCACGGCCTGACGGTGACGGAAGTGAAGGGCTACGGCCGCCAGAAGGGCCACACCGAGATCTACCGCGGCGCGGAATACGCGGTGAGTTTCCTGCCCAAGCTCAAGATCGAGGTCGCGGTCGCCTCCGACCTGACCGCCAGCGTCATCGACGCCATCGCGGCGGCGGCCCGCACCGGCCAGATCGGCGACGGCAAGATCTTCGTGCTGCCCCTCGAGAAGGCGGTGCGCATCCGGACCGGCGAGACCGACGCCGACGCGCTCTGAGCCGGCCCGCCGACAGCCTCAACCTTTACGCAACGCGCAACGCATCGTGACCGGAGCCACCTGTCCATGAAAGTCCGTAACGCCTTGATGCTCGGCTTGGGAGGCGCGGCGCTCGCCGCCCTCCTGATCGAGCCATCCCTCGCGCAGACCCCGGTTCCGGAAGCCGCCTCCGCGGCGCCGGCCGCCGCGGCCGTGCCGCTGCCCAACAAGGGCGACACCGCCTGGATGATGATCTCCGCGGCCCTCGTGCTGCTGATGAGCGTGCCGGGCCTGGCGCTGTTCTACGGCGGCCTCGTGCGCACCAAGAACATGCTGTCGGTGCTGACCCAGGTGTTCGCGATCGTGTCGATCGTCGGCCTGCTGTGGGTGTTCTACGGCTACAGCCTCGCCTTCACCAACGGCGGCGGCATCAACGATTTCGTCGGCGGCCTGTCGAAGGCGTTCCTGAAGGGCATCGACGCCAACTCGACGGTGGCGACCTTCTCCAACGGCGTCGTGATCCCCGAATACGCCTATCTGTGCTTCCAGATGACGTTCGCGATGATCACCCCGGCGCTGATCGTCGGCGCCTTCGCGGAGCGGATGAAGTTCTCCGCCCTGGTGGTGTTCACGATCCTCTGGGTCACGCTCATCTACTTCCCGATGGCCCACATGGTCTGGTACTGGGCCGGCCCGGATGCCGTCGGCAACGCCGCCAAGGCGCTGGCCGCCGCCACCGACGACGCCTCGAAGGCGACCGCCCAGGCGGCGCTCGACGCGGTCAACAAGGATGCGGGCTTCCTCTTCCAGAAGGGTGCCCTCGACTTCGCCGGCGGTACCGTGGTGCACATCAACGCGGGCATCGCCGGCTTCGTCGGCTGCCTGATCATGGGCAAGCGCATCGGTTACGGCCGCGACCTGCTCGCCCCGCACTCGCTGACCATGACCATGATCGGCGCCTCGCTGCTGTGGGTCGGCTGGTTCGGCTTCAACGCCGGCTCGAACCTCGAGGCCAACGGCACCGCCGCGCTGGCGATGCTCAACACCTTCGTGGCGACCTGCGGCGCCGCGGTGGCGTGGCTGTTCGCCGAGTGGGCGCTCAAGGGCAAGCCGTCGCTGCTCGGCATGCTCTCGGGCGCGGTAGCCGGCCTCGTGGCCGTCACACCGGCCTCGGGCTTTGCCGGCCCGATGGGCTCGATCGTGCTCGGCCTCGTGGCCGGCGTGGTCTGCTTCGTGATGTGCTCCACCGTGAAGAACGCGTTGGGCTACGACGACTCCCTCGACGTGTTCGGCGTGCATTGCATCGGCGGCATCCTGGGCGCCCTGGCGACCGGCATCCTGGTCGATCCGAACCTCGGTGGCGTCGGCATCCCCGACTACACCTCCAAGCCGGGCGAACTGGCAGTCGGCGCCTACGACATGGTGAGCCAGCTCATCATCCAGGCGGAGGCGGTCGGCCTGACCCTGCTGTGGTCCGGCATCGGCTCGGCGATCCTCTACAAGCTCGTCGACCTGACGATCGGCCTGCGTGTGACCCAGGAAGAGGAGCGCGAGGGCCTCGACATCGCCGACCACGGCGAGCGCGCCTACAACTACTGAGAATGAACGGCGCGGCCCTCCGGGGTCGCGCCGCTGACATGAAAACCCCGGCTCCGCGAGGGCCGGGGTTTTTTGTCTTCATGTTGTGCCGTCGACCGACGCGCCGAAGCACGCCCGACGTAGATCCGGTCCACAACGTCAGTGCGCAGCGACGCAACCCGGTGATACGCCGCATCCGGAGATTGCACGCCGCGCCGAGTTGCTGCGCGGAGCTCGCGAGGACGGCGGACTGACGCGGGGGAGGGCGGAATCCGATGGCGGCATCGACGGCGACCTTCCGGCCAGCCTGCGCATGCCGCCCGGTCTCATGATCACCGTATCCGCTTCGAAAGAAGCGGTCGCCATTGTCGTGCAGAGGCTTCGCGAGGGGCGGCGTGAAATCGGTCACGCAGCGTCTACGCGTAGCGGACGGCGGCGCGGCGCGTCCTGGTGGGCCTCCTCGCACGACGATACGCGTCGCGCGAAGCGGTCGGCGCGACGAGTCGGCGCCGAGTGCGCTACGCCGCCTGGGCCAGTGCCGCCTTCTCCTCCGCGAACGCCCAGTCCAGCCACGGCGTCAGCGCTTCGAGGTCGGCCGTCTCCACCGTCGCGCCGCACCAGATCCGCAGGCCGGCCGGGGCGTCGCGGTAGGCGCCGATGTCGAGGGCGACGCCCTCGCGGTCCAGACGCTCGACGATACCCGATGCGAGCGCCGCCACCGCCGCGTCGCCGCGGGCGAGCACGTCCGGGTCTGCGATTACCAGGCAGACGCCGGTGTTCGAGTAGGTCGCGGGGTCGACCGCCAGCGGCGCGATCCACGGGGTCCGGGCGACCCAGTCGTAGATCGCCTTGGCGTTGGCGTTGGCCCGGGCGTGGAGCGCCGGCAGGCCCCCGATCCGCACGGCCCAGTCGAGGGTGTCGAGGTAATCCTCTACCGCCAGCATCGAGGGCGTGTTGATCGTGTCGCCCTTGAAGATGCCCTCGATCAGCTTGCCGTCCTTCGTCAGTCGGAACACCTTCGGCAGCGGCCAGGCCGGGACGTGGCTCTCCAGCCGCTCGACCGCCCGGGGCGAGAGCACCAGCATGCCGTGCGCGGCTTCGCCGCCCATCACCTTCTGCCAGGAGAAGGTCACGACATCGAGCTTGTCCCAGGACAGCGGCTGCGCGAAGGCCGCCGAGGTGGCGTCGCAGATGGTCAGGCCCGCGCGGTCGGCGGCGATCCAGTCGCCGTTCGGGACCTTCACGCCGGCGGCGGTGCCGTTCCAGGTGAAGACCACGTCGTTATTCCTGGTGTCGATCGCCGACAGGTCCGGAAGCACGCCGTAGGGCGTCTGGTGGATCCTGGGCGCGATCTTAAGCTGCTTGAGCGCGTCGGTGACCCACTCCTTGCCGAAGGCCTCCCAGGCGGCGACCTCCACGGGCTTGGGCCCGAGCAGCGTCCACATCGCCATCTCGACGGCGCCGGTATCGGAGGCCGGCACGATGCCGATGCGGTAATCGGCGGGCACCTGCAGCACCGAGCGGGTCAGGTCGATGGCCCGGCCGAGCTTGGCCTTGCCGATGCTGGAGCGGTGCGAGCGGCCGAGCGCGGCACCGTCCAGGGCGGCCGGGCTCCAGCCCGGACGCTTGGCGCAGGGGCCGGACGAGAAGTGGGGAACGCGCGGGCGCCTGTCGGGTCGGCTCATCGTCGGATCCATCCTTGCAGATGGGCGCTCCTCGGCGGGGAGGAGTGTCCCGGAACCGCGCATGCGCCCAATCCGGGCCTCTGGCAAGCGCTTGTCCGGGTTGCAGTCTTCGGTGCGTGCCCCTGCCCGGGACAGGCTGTTCGGGCCTACGGAACCGTCGATTAATCTTGGGTCGTTAGCCTTAATGGCGTGCCGTGTTGCGTTCGAGGTACGCTGATGTCTTTCCACAGTACTGCAATAGTCTCGGCTTGGTCGGTTTTACTTATGGTTATCGGCGCGTTAGCGACCCGCCTCGCCCTCGCGGGCCGGCTCCGGTCCTCCGCCGTACAGCCCTTGCAGCTCGATCCGCTGGACTACGAGTGCGACGGGCCCGTGATCGATCTGGAACCCGCCTGAAGGTCCGGGCGCCGCTCGGCGGTGATGCGTTCGGCCTCCGCCCGCCGCCACCGGGCGATGGCTCCGTGATTGCCGCCCGACAGCACCTCCGGGATCGGCCGGCCTTCCCAATCGCGGGGCCTCGTGTAGTGCGGGTATTCCAGGAGCCCGCCCTCGAAGCTTTCCTCGACGCCCGATTGCGCCTTGCCCATCACACCGGGCAGGAGCCGGACGCAGGCGTCGAGCACCACAAGGGCGGCGATCTCGCCCCCGGACAGCACGTAATCGCCGATGGAGACCTCCTCCAGGCCGCGGCCGGCGATGACCCGCTCGTCGACGCCCTCGAACCGGCCGCAGACGATCAGCGCCCCGGGGCCGGCGGCGAGGTCCCGCACCCGGGCCTGGCTGAGCGGCCGGCCGCGGGGCGACATCAGCAGCCGGGGCCGCGAATCGTCCGCCCCGGTCGCGGCGTCGATGGCGGCGGCGAGCACGTCGCAGCGCAGCACCATCCCGGCGCCGCCGCCGGCCGGCGTGTCGTCCACCGAGCGGTGGCGGCCGAGCCCGTGCTCACGGATGTTGCGCGCCTCCAGGCTCCAGTCGCCCCGGGCGAGCGCGTCGCCAGACAGCGACACGCCGAGCGGGCCCGGGAACATCTCCGGGTAGAGAGTGAGGATCGTGGCCCGCCAGGGCGTTTCCGCGCGCGTCATGGCGCTTGATCGCGCGCCGGGTGCGGCACGGTCAACGGCCCGGGCACCGTTCGGTCCCCGGCGGGTTGTCGGCGATGATCCGGCGCACCCTTCTCCTCACGGCCCTCTTGGCGGGACCTGCCCTCCTGGCGGGACCGGCCCTCGCGGCCGGGCCCCTGGCGCCCCCGGGCGCCCCCGCCGGGGCGTTCCCCAAGCCCGACCGGCCCGTGGCCGAGATCGTGGCGCCGCAATGGTCGGCGGAGGCCGCGCGCGACAAGGCAGGCGAGTTCGAGGCTGTCGCCCGTGGGATGGGCATCGCCTCAGGCGAGACGGTGGCCGATATCGGCGCCGGCAGCGGCTATTACGTGGTGCGCCTGAGCCCGCGGGTCGGGCCCGGCGGCAAGGTCTTGGCCGAGGACGTGACCCCCGCCTATCTGGCGAGCCTCGAAAAGCGCGTGACGGCGCTCGACAACGTCACCGTCGTGCGCGGCGAGCCCCACGACCCGCGGCTGCCGCCCAACTCGGTCGATGCCGCCATCCTCGTGCACATGTACCACGAGATCGCCCAGCCCTTCGGCCTGCTGCACAACCTCGCCCCGGCGATGCGCCCGGGCGGCCGGGTCGGCATCGTGGACGCCGACGACATCCCGTCGCGGCACGGCACCCCGCCGGCGCTCCTGCGCTGCGAACTCGCCGCCGCCGGTTACCGCGAGACGGGGTTTCACCCCCTGAACGGCGGTGCCTACCTGGCGGTGTTCGCGGCCCCTGCGCCGGATGAGAGGCCGCGCCCGGAGACGATCCGCCCGTGCCGGGATGCCGCGACGCCGCGCTGAGCGGTCCGGATCGTGCGGTCAGGGCGTGTCGGCGGTGCCCGGCAGCGCCGTATCGAGGTGGGCCGCGAAACCGGTGAGATGCGGGACCAGGTCGGGCCGCAACTCCATGGAGGGGATCGCGTAAGCGCCGCCGTTCTGCCGCCGGAACGGGATGGGATCCGTGCTGAACAGCGCGCGCATCCGGGCCCGAAGGCTCTCCGCGGTGGCCGCGGAGCCGCTCTCGCTCATGCTGTCGGCCCGATACACGACGAAAGGCGGGAGCACGGCGTAGCCCGGGTAGAACAGCACGCCGTGCTGGATCGGGAACAGCAGGTCATCGATCGGCCCGTTGATCCCCCGGGGGCCGTAATGCGTCTCCCAGCCGCCGGCCGTCACCACCAGCATCGCGCGCTTGCCGGCGAGGGTGCCCTCGCCGTAACGGTCGCCCCAGCGGGTCTCGCTGTGCTCGCCCACCCCGTAGGCGAACCCATAGGCGTAGACCCGGTCGATCCATCCCTTCAGGATCGCCGGCATCGAAAACCACCAGAGCGGGAACGCCAGGATCAGCGCATCCGCCCAGAGCAGCTTGGCCTGTTCGGTGGTTACGTCGTCGGTCAGGGTCCCGGTGAGGAACGCCGCGCTGGATGCGGCCGGGACCCGCAGGCGCGCCGCGTCCGGCAGGATCGGGAAGTCGGCCCGATCGATGGCACTCTTCCAGCCCTCTGCGTAGAGGTCGGTGACGCGGACTTCGTGTCCGTCCGACTCCAGTTGGTCCACCGCCGCGCGGCGCAACGCGTTCGTCAGCGATGCCGGATCCGGATGGGCTGAGACGACGAGAATCTTCATGAGGCGGGCTCGCTGGGGAGGAAGAGCCGCGAAGCTAGAAGGCCGCCAGGCCATCCGGTAGACGGAACGGCGGGATAGGATCGTTCCGCACAATGGATCAATCGAGCGTCACGCTGGAGCGGATGCGGAGCTTCGTCCGCGTGGTCGAGCGTGGCAGCCTATCGGCCGTGGCGCGCGAGCAGGGCGTCGGTCAATCGACCGTCAGCCGGCACGTGGCCGAACTCGAAGCCGCCCTGGGCGCCAGCTTGCTGAACCGGACCACGCGGCGGGTCACCCTGACCGACGAGGGCACGCGTTTCCACGCCGAGGCGCGCACCATCCTGCGGATGGTCGAGGAGGCCGCGGACGGCGTCCGGAACGCGGGGGGCGGCCTGACCGGCACGGTGCGCGTGTCATGCACGGCGGCCCTGGGCGTTCGACACGTCTGCCGGGCGCTGTTCGCAGTCCAGGATCACTATCCGGGACTCAGCGTCGATCTCGGTTTGACCGACGAGCGGATCGACCTCGTGCGCGAGGCGACGGATGTCGCGATCCGGCTCGGCCCGCTGGCGGAGAGCAGCCTGCAGCGCAAGGCCGTCGGTCGCTCGCGCCGGATCCTGGTGGCGTCCCGGCGCTATCTCGCAGATCACGGCCGGCCCGAGAAACCGGACGACCTGGTGCGGCATTCAATCATCCGCATGAGCAACGTTGCCGGCAGCGACACGCTGTGCCTGTACGGGCCGGACGGCGCGACATCCCGCGTCCCAGTGGGCGGCCGCTTGCTGGTCGACCACGGCTTGGCCGCCCGCGAGGCCCTGGCGCAGGGGCGTGGCATCGCGGCCGCCCATATCTGGCTCGTGGACGATCTGCTGGCGGTGGGGGCGATCGAGCACGTCCTGCCGGACTACGCGCCCGCGCCGGTCCAACTCTCGATCCTGATCGTGCCGGGCCGCATCCGCATCCGGCGTATCCGTCTGGTGGTCGATGCCCTGGCGGCCGCGCTTGCCGAGCTTCCCGGAATCGACAGGCCCTAAGCGGGTGGCCGATCACGCACCGGCACCCAGCCTGAGCCTGTCAGAACACTCAGCCCGGATCGTCGGCCGGCTTCTCGCCCACCGGCGCGAAGAAATCCTCGGGCAGCACCACGGTTACCCGCCGCTGCGCGATGTCGAGGACCGGCACGAACGCCTTGGTGAAGGGCAGCAGCGCCGTGGCGCCGCCCGCGGCGGGCTTGAGCTCGAGCAGGTCGCCGCCACCGTAATTCGGAACCGCGACGACCGTGCCGACGACGTTGCCGGCCTCGTCCACCGCCGTGGTCCCCACGAGGTCGGCTGCATAGACCTCGTCGTCGTCGTCGGGCTCCGCGAGGCGGTCGCGGGGGATGAACAGGGCGACGCGGTTGAGCGTCTCGGCAGCGCTGCGGCTGCCGATATCCTTGACCCGGGCGATCAGGATGTCGGGGGAGGATCCCGGGGCGGTGCGCACGGCCGACAGGGTCAGCGTGCGATTGTCGGAGGTCATCAGCGGGCCGTAGCCGGCGATCGCCAACGGATCGCCGGTGTAGGATTTCAGGCGGATCTCGCCGTTGAGCCCGTGCGCGCGGCCGAACTCGCCCAGGAGGACGAGGTTCGGGTCGGGCGGCACGGGCGGGGCCACCGGCTTGGGGGCCGGTGCCTTGGGCGAGGTCGCGGCCTCGGGCGCGATTGCGCCGATAGCCGTGCCAGCGCGGCCACGGCGACCGCCGTCGCGGGAGGATGGACCAGCGGGGCGGCGTGCCATGGCCTCGAGCCTCAGGCCGCGGCGTCCTCGGCGGGCGCGGCGGCCTTCTCGGCGCGCTTGGTCGCGCGCTCCTTGGCCTTCTCGCCGGGCTCGGCCTTCTGCGGGTTGTTGCGCGTCGGGCGCTTGGCGAGGCCGGCCTGGTCGAGGAAGCGCAGGACCCGGTCGGTCGGCTGCGCGCCCTTGGCGAGCCAGCCCTGGATCTTCTCGGCGTCGAGCTGGATCCGGGCCGGATCGTCCTTGGCCTTCATCGGGTCGTAGGCGCCGACCTTGTCGATGAAGCGGCCATCGCGGGGGGCGCGGGCGTCGGCGACGACGATGCGGTAGTACGGACGCTTCTTGGCGCCACCGCGCGTGAGACGGATCTTCAGGGCCATTGTCTTAGGACTTTCTCTGTTCGTCGACCGACGGCGCATGGTTGGCCGCGATCGTCTGGTGGTGCCGGATGACCTCCTTGACCACGAAGGCCAGGAACTTCTCGGCGAAGTCGGGGTCGAGCTTGGCCTCGAC
Organism: Methylobacterium sp. WL64; assembly: GCF_008039945.1. Lineage (NCBI taxonomy): Bacteria > Pseudomonadati > Pseudomonadota > Alphaproteobacteria > Hyphomicrobiales > Methylobacteriaceae > Methylobacterium > Methylobacterium sp. WL64. The sequence continues at coordinate 50,065 of NZ_VRVA01000018.1, read as the reverse complement.
CGCGAGTGTGCGGAGCCGGGCGACCTGACGCGCCTCCCGGTCCGGATCGGAAGGGGGGATCCCCTTTCGGGCCTTGAGCTCGCCGACCCGCTGCGTGCAGCGGAAGCGCTCGGCGAGCAGATGGATCAGCGCCGCATCGAAATTGTCGATGCTGTCGCGCAGGCGGGCGAGTTCGGGATCGACCGCTTGGGCAGCGAGGACGCTCATTTCTTCTTCCCCGGCATGAAGCCGCCGAGACCGGGCAGCTTCGGGCCGCCGAGGCCGGGAAGCCCCGGCATCTTCGGCATTCCACCCAGGCCGCCGCCCAGTCCGCCCCCGCCCAGGCCCGGCGGCATCGGCGGCAGCTTGCCGCCGAATTGCTTCTCGATCTGCGCGATCTGCTCGGGCGTCGGCTCGGGCATGCCCGGCGGAAGGCCTCCCGGCATGCCGCCGCCCATGCCACCGCCGCCGAGACCGAACATCGAGCCGAGGGCCTGCCCGATGCCGCGCTTGCCCGAGCCCATCGCCTTCATCATGTCGGCCATGGTCCGGTGCATCTTCAGGAGCTTGTTGATCTCCGAGACATCGACGCCGGAGCCCGCCGCGATGCGCTTCTTGCGGGAGTTCTTCAGCAGATCGGGGTTCTTCCGCTCGTGCGGGGTCATCGACGAGATGATCGCCCGCTGGCGCTTGAACATCTTCTCGTCGAGGTTGGCGCCCTCGACCTGCTTCTTCATGGCGCCCATGCCGGGCAGCATGCCCATCAGGCCGCCGATGCCGCCCATCTTCTCCATCTGGGCGAGTTGCATGGAGAGGTCCTCCAGGTCGAACTTGCCCTTGCGCATCTTCTCCGCGGTGCGGAGCGCCTGCTCGTGGTCGATGGTCTCGGCGGCCTTCTCGACCAGGGAGACGATGTCGCCCATGCCGAGGATGCGGTTGGCAACGCGGGCCGGGTGGAACTCCTCCAGCGCGTCGACCTTCTCGCCGGTGCCGACGAGCTTGATCGGCTTGCCGGTGACGGCGCGCATCGAGAGCGCCGCGCCGCCGCGGGAATCGCCGTCCATGCGGGTGAGCACGATGCCGGTGACGCCGAGCCGTTCGTCGAAGGCGCGGGCGGTGTTGACCGCGTCCTGGCCGGTCAGCGCGTCGGCGACCAGCAGCACCTCGTGGGGCCGCGTCGCGGCCTTCACCTCGGCCGCCTCGACCATCAGCGCCTCGTCGACCGTGGTGCGGCCGGCGGTGTCCAGCATCACCACGTCGAAGCCGCCGAGGCGGGCCGCCTCCATGGCGCGCTTGGCGATCTGCACCGCCGACTGGCCGGCCACGATCGGCAGGCTCTCGACGCCGACCTGCTTGGCCAGCACCGCGAGCTGCTCCATGGCGGCCGGGCGGCGGGTATCGAGGGAGGCCAGCAGGACGCGGCGCTTCTCGCGCTCGGACAGGCGCCGGGCGATCTTGGCGGTGGTGGTGGTCTTGCCCGAGCCCTGGAGGCCGACCATCAGGATCGGCACCGGCGCCGGGGCGTTGAGGTCGATCACCTCCGCATCCGTGCCGAGCATCGCCACCAGCTCGTCGTTGACGATCTTGACGACCATCTGGCCGGGGGTGACCGACTTGAGCACGACGGCGCCGACCGCCTTCTCCTTCACCCGGTCGGTGAAGCCGCGCACGACCTCCAGAGCCACGTCGGCTTCCAGCAGGGCGCGGCGGACCTCGCGCATCGCCGCGGTGACGTCGGCTTCGGTCAGGGCGCCCCGGCGGGTGAGCCCCGAGAGGATGCCGGACAGGCGGTCGGACAGGCCTTCGAACATGGTTTTTCCGACCCGCGCTTACTGTTCGAGACCGGCGCGCTCGACGCGGCGCGCCTGGAGGGCGGCCTCGAAGCTGCGCACGGCGCTCGCGAACTTGTCCCGGCACTCCGGATTGCAGAACCCGACCACCGCGCCGTTGTAGAGCGTCAGCGAGTCGGCCGAGATCGGCTTGCCCGACCACGGGCAGGTCTCGTTGATCGCATCCGCGATATTCAATGCGGCTGGGGTCACGGCGACTTGGGTCATGCGATAAGCCTCGACCGGCGGAGCCCGGCGAAGCGGATCGGCCCAACACAGATCGCGCCCGAGGGCGCGGACGCGCTGTCGGGCGTTGACCTCCAGCCTCAGGGGCCGGTCGGCTTCGTGTCGTGACGATCTGCTACGGATCGGAAGCGCGGGGTAGCGGCAGCCACCGCAAAAGTCAATTTTCGGTATCCCGCCCGCGAACCATCTCACGGTTGAGGGGACCGGGTGCCATTAACTTTTACGGATCGTTAAGCATGTTGCGACTCTGATCGGGCAGCACCCGTTCAGGACGACCGCCGATGTCGGAACCCGCCCGCACCCTGCCGCCGCACGAGACCGGCAGCCGCATCGCCCCCGGCCCCCTGCGGGACTGGCTGGCGACGATGAAGACCCACAGCCCCGCCGAGCAGCATGGCGACGACCGCCCGTATGAGGCTGAACCGGACGCCAAGGCCCCCCGGGCCGCCGAGGCGGCCTGGTCGCCGCGACTCGTGGCGCAGCCCGAGGCGCCCGGCGCGGTCGCGGAGGATGCGGACGTGTCCGAGCTGATGGCCGAGAACATGATGCTCAAGGCCAAGCTGAAGCTCGAGGCCGACCGCCAGACCGAGCTGCAGGCGATCCTGGCCGAGGAGATCCGGGCGCTGCGGGACCATATCCGCGAGGAGATCGGCTCGATCGAGGACCTGCGCGCCGAGCAGGAGGAGGTCCGCGCCGAGCGCGAGGAGTTCCGGAGCGAGCGCGAGCGGTTCCGTCAGGAGCGGGAACACATGCGGGCCGAGCGCGACCGCGCGGTCACGGAGCGCGACGGGCTGCGAGCCGAGCGTCACGCGATGGCGGCCGAGCGCGACGCCCTGCGCGAGGAGCGCGACCTGTGGCGCGCCCGGACCGAGGCCCTGGCCCAGCCGCTGTTCCAAGCCCCGAAGCGCTGAAGACACCCCTGAAAAGCCGAAGGGCCACCCGTGAGGGTGGCCCTTCCATTGCCGAACCGTCATGTCCGGCGGAACTGTCCCGAAATCGGGGCTCAGACGCGTCTTAGAGCGACGCGCCGGAGGCGACGGTCCAGGTCCGGTAAGCCGAGACTGACGGCTGATGACAATGAGACACTGGATCACCTCCTTTCGTTCGTTGCGGGTGATGCGAAGGTAGGTGGCCGGACCCGGCTTGTGAAGCCCCGTGGCTGCGCCCGTTTGTCCTCCCCGTGCGCCCGCTTTCCCGCTTCGGCTGCCGGGCGTATGACGAGCCCACCGAGGTCAGCCCGAACCGCCGTTGAACGCGCCCGTCACGCCCCTGCCGCGTCCGCCCGAGGATGCAGCCCTCGATCCCGAGGCCATGCGCCAGCCGCTCGGCAACGCGTGGTACTGCGTCGGCCAGTCCCGCAGCCTCGGCCGCACCGGGCTCCGCGCCGTGGAGCTGAACGGCGAGCAGATCGTGCTCGGCCGGGCCCCCGACGGGACCCCGTTCGCGCTGCGCGACCGCTGCCCGCATCGCGGCATGGCCCTGTCGAAGGGCCGCTTCGACGGCGACACCCTGATGTGCCCGTTCCACGGCTGGCGCTTCGGCACGGACGGGCGCTGCCGGGACGTCCCGACCCTGTCCGAGCACGACGCCGCCGATTTCTCCCGCATCCAGGTCCAGCGCTTCCCGGTACGGGAGAGCGCTGGGTTCCTGTGGGTGAACCCGCATCTCGGGCCCGCCTCCGGCGACGTGCCCGCGGTGCCGGAGCTGGATTTCGCGCCGGCCGGCTCCCTGGTCGTGGAACTCGTGGTCGAGGCGTCCTACGATCTCACCACGCTGAGTCTGGTCGATCCCGGCCATGTCGCCTTCGTGCACGACAGCTGGTGGTTCCGGCCCTCGAAGCAGCTGCGCGAGAAGGTCAAGACGTTCCAGCCGGTGCCTCACGGCTTCGTCATGACGAGCCACGCCACCACGACGAGCTCACCAGTCTACCGCCTGCTCGGCGGCGTGCCCGAGGTCGAGATCGAGTTCCGGCTGCCCGGGGTCCGGTTGGAGCGCATCCGCGCGGGTGACAAGCGGGTGGCCAACTACACCTTCGCCACGCCGCTCACGCCGGACCGGACGATGCTGACCAACGTCCTGGTGTGGAGCATGCCGGCGCTGAACCTGCTCAAGCCCATCGCGCGGCCGCTGATGCGGCAGTTCCTCACGCAGGACCAGGAGGTGCTTCAGCACGCGCAGGACGGCCTGGACCGTAAGCCGACCATGGTGCTGTTCGGACAGGGCGACCTGCCCTCGCAATGGTATTTCCGGCTCAAGCGCGAAGCCCTGGACTCGGCCCGCACCGGGCGCCCGTTCGAGAATCCCCTGGAACGGCGCGAGCTGCGCTGGCGGTCCTGATTTATAGAGCAGTTATTGGGCTCTATTCGGGGCGAGTAACGCTCTATTAACCACACTTTGCGCAATGATTTCCTAGACCTATTCCTCTCGAGACGCTGCGCGCCGATGCCCCGTTTCTACATCGACCTCCATGACGGTTCCCAGCCGGTCCGCGACGAGGTCGGCTTCGACCTGCCGGACCTGCCGGCCGCCCGCGCCAAGGTCACCCGGATCATGTCGGCGATCGCCCGCGACATGCTACCCGACGTGGAGCGCCAGGATTACGTCGCCTGCGTCCGCGATACGGTCGGCAAGGTCGTGTTCCGCGCCCGCCTGTCGCTCGCCGCCGAGGCCGTGGAGTGAGGCAAAAGCGGGCCTGAGGCTCCCCGTCGCGGTGGCCGGAGCTTGACCACGGCGCCGGGCCGGCCATTTCCCAACCATGAAACGGCGCAGCCTGCTCACGGTCGCGAGTGCGGCCACGGTGATGACGCTCGGCGGCGTCGGCTATGCCGCCCACCGCCGGGGCAAGAACCCCTATTATCGCGGCCCGGAATCGGACCATTTCGACGGCCTGCGCTTCTTTTTGCCGGACCAGGCCACCGACAAGTCGTTGCCGGACGTGCTGCGCTGGCAGGCCAAGCGGCAGCGCGAGCCCTGGCCGAAGAGCTACCCGAGCCCGTTCCCCGCGGACCGTCCGCCCGAGCGCAGCGGATCCTTGCGCGTCGTGCTGATCGGGCACGCGAGCTACCTGGTGCAGGTCGCCGGCCGCAACATCCTGATCGATCCGGTCTTCGCCCGGCGCGCCAGCCCGGTCCGGTTCGCCGGACCGAAGCGGGTCAACCCGCCCGGGATCGCGTTCGCCGACCTGCCCCCGATCGATGCGGTGCTGATCACCCACAACCATTACGATCATCTCGACGGGCCGAACCTCGCCCGGATCTGGCAGGCCCACCAGCCGCTGATCGTCGCGCCGCTGGGCAACGACACGATCCTGCGCAACTTCGACGACACGATGCACGTCGAGACCCGCGACTGGGGTGAGTCGGTGGATCTCGGCGACGGTCTCGCCGTCCACCTGGTGCCGGCCAACCACTGGTCGGCCCGCGGCGTGCAGGACCGGCGCATGGCGCTGTGGTGCGCCTTCGTGATCACCTCGGCCCAGGGCGTCCATTACCATGTGGGCGATACCGGCTTTGGCGACGGCGGGCTGTTCCGCGACATCCGCGCCCGGTTCGGGGCGCCCCGCCTCGCGACCCTGCCGATCGGTGCCTACGAGCCGCGCTGGTTCATGCAGGCGCAGCACGTAAACCCGGCCGAGGCCGTGGAGGCCTTCGCGCTGCTCGGGGCCGACCAGGCGCTCGGCCACCATTGGGGCACGTTCCAGCTCACCGACGAGGGCATCGAGCGGCCCGCTGAGGCTCTGGCGATGGCCCTGGAGGCGCACGGCATCGCTCCAGAGCGCTTCCTGGCGCTGCGGCCCGGGCAGGTCTGGGGAGCCTGAGGCGCAGAATACCGACCGCCGCCGCGCTGGGCACGATGCATGCAGGATACCGTATGCAGCCTGCCTGCGGCGCGTCTCGATGACGGGGGCGACCGCCGGCCGGCCGCGCGTCCCCTTCTGCCGAGAGACCCGATGGACCCGATCAAGCCGACACGCCGCTCGCTCATGGCCGGGGGCGCCGCCCTGGCTGCGCTCGGCACTGCGGGCCGGGCCGGCGCGCAGGGCGCGGCCGCCGGCAGCCTGACCTACGGCATCTCGATGACCGACCTCCCGCTCACGACCGGCCAGCCGGATCGCGGCGCCGGCGGCTACCAGTTCACCGGCCTGACCCTGTACGATCCCCTCGTCGCCTGGGATCTGGGCATTGCCGACCGGCCGGGCCGGATGGTCCCCGGTCTCGCCACCTCCTGGGCGGTCGACGCGGCGGATCCGAAGGTCTGGGTCTTCCACCTGCGCGAGGGCGTGGCGTTCCATGACGGCTCGGCCTTCGACGCCGACGCGGTGATCTGGAACTTCGACAAGGTGCTCAACAAGGAGGCACCGCATTTCGATCAGCGGCAGGCCGCCCAGGTACGCCCGCGGCTGCCGGGCGTCGCGAGCTACCGCAAGCTCGACGCGAAGACCGTCCAGGTGACGACCAAGAACCCCGACAGCCTGTTCCCCTACCAGATGCTGTGGTTCCTGATCTCCTCGCCCGCCCAGTACGAGGCGGTGGGGCGCGACTGGGCGAAGTTCGCGTTCCAGCCCTCGGGCACCGGCCCGTTCAAGATGGGCCAGCTGGTCCCGCGGGTCCGCCTCGAGCTCCTGCCGAACGCCGGCTACTGGAACCCGAAGCGGGTGCCCAAGCTCGCGAAGCTGACGCTGACCTGCGTGCCGGAGGACCTCGCCCGGGTGAACGCGCTGCTCTCCGGCAATGTCGACCTGATCGAGGCGCCGGCCCCCGACGCGGTGCCGCGCCTCAAGTCATCCGGCATGCGCGTCGTCGGCAACGACACGCCCCATGTCTGGAACTACCACCTGTCGATGCTGGAAGGCTCGCCCTGGCGGGACGTGCGCCTGCGCAAGGCCGCCAACCTCGCCATCGACCGCGACGGCGTGGTCCAGCTCCTGGGCGGCCTCGCCCAGCCGGCCGTGGGCCAGATGCAGACGTCGAGCCCGTGGTTCGGCAAGCCGAGCTTCCAGATCAGGACCGACGTCGAGGCGGCGCGCAAGCTCGTGGAGGAGGCCGGGTTCTCGGTGAAGAACCCGGCGAAGGCGACGATCATGATCCCCACCGGCGGGACGGGGCAGATGCTGTCCCTGCCGATCAACGAGTTCGTCCAGCAGAGCTGGGCCGAAGTCGGCATCCAGGTCGAGTTCAAGACCGTCGAGCTGGAGGTCGCCTACACGGCGTGGCGCCAGGGCGCGGCGGATCCGAGCCTCAAGGGCGTCACCGCCGGCAACATCGCCTACGTCACCTCGGATCCGTTCTACGCGATCCTGCGCTTCTACGATTCGAAGCAGATCGCCCCGAGCGGCGTGAACTGGAGCCACTACCGCAATCCCGAGGTCGACGCCCTCTGCGACAAGGTGAAGGCGAGCCTGGACCCCGAGGAGCAGAACAGGCTGCTGGCCCGCATCCACGAAATCGTCGTCGACGACGCGGTGCAGGTTTGGGTGGTGCACGATACCAACCCGCACGCTTTGTCACCGCGGGTGAAGAACTATGTTCAGGCGCAGCATTGGTTTCAGGACTTGTCGACGCTGGCCTGAGACAGCCGGGACCTCTGCGACGCCGCGGGAGATGCCTGGGCGAATCGGGAACAATCGTCGCGAGACTGTGTTGGGACCCCAACGCACGAAGGAGTGTCCCATGAAGACCCTGCTCGCCGGCGCCATCCTGGCCGCCTCCCTCGCGACTGTCGTCCCGGCTTCGGCCCAGCGCATCGATATCGGACCCGACGGTCCCAGCGTCGACCTGCGCTCGCGCGGTCAGCGGGAGCGGGATTTCCGCCGGGACGAATACCGCCGGGATCGTGACCGCGCCGATGACGACGACCGGATGTATCGTCGCCAGCGATTCGAGGACGACCGTCCGGCGGTTCGCCGCGGCTACGGTTACTGATTCGGGCTGTCCACAGCTTACGTGACTGAATGCTTTTTAAGGGGTCGGCCCAGGCCGACCCCTTTTTCGCGTCGTTCGTCACCCGGAAGACGTGCGACTGGCCTGCCCTGCCAATTTCGCACTTGCAGCATTGTCTGGGCGAGACTAGGAAGATCCCGCATCGAGTTTCGGGAGAATTTGGCAATGACGCTTCGGTTCATCAGTGGTTTCGCGGCTTTTGCCTTCGCCGTTTCCGGCCTCGCCGTCCCGGCCGCCCTCGCCAAGCCGGTGACGGGCGCCAGCGCCGTCAAGATGATCGACACCGACAACGACGGGACCGTCGACCTCAAGGAAGTCGAGGCCGTCGCCTCCGCGACCTTCGACCGCCTGGAGAAGGATGCCGACGGCACCCTCGACGCCAAGGAGCTGAAGGGTCGCCTGAGCAAGGCCGGCCTGAAGCAGGCCGATCCGGACAACGACGGTACCGTCGACAAGAAGGAATACCTCGCGGCCGTCGGCGAGCGCTTCAAGATGGCCGACCCGGACAACGACGGCACCCTCGACGCCAAGGAGCTGAACTCCAAGGCCGGCAAGGCGCTGCTCGCCCTCGTCAAGTAACGTTGCGTTAATACTGATTGCGCGCATCGAAGATGCCGGCGCCCCCGTGGATCTCTGCGCGGGGGCGTTCTTGCGTTCGAACCGGGAATGCCATGTGGATGGCCGGCAAGCTGGCGTCACTGCTATTACATCCCTCGGTTGTAATCACCTTCTTCTTTGATGATGTCGGGATCGACCTTTCCGACGGCGTAGCCTGCGACAATCCCGCTTTGAAACCGTTATGCCTGCAAGATGGGCAGGCGGACGGTTGACTGATCGCAACCTGTAGGTGCAGTTTGGAGGCGGTTGGGGGACCGAACCATGCGTAAGGACACGCCAGACGACGTCACGAGCCTCGAATTGCTTGCAGAGATGCGGGCCATGATCGACGCCGCGCGCCAGGTCATCGAAGGCTCGCAGGTCACCCGTGTCGGGCCGGTGGGCGAATCGGCGGCCGCTCCGGTGCCGACACACGGGGCAGACGCGCCGCACGATCCCGCGGACCTGCTCGGCGACATCAGCGACAGCCTGCTCGACGCCTATCAGTTCGCGAAACACGACGGCGATCCGCTGACCATCGCGCTGATCGAGAAGGTCCTGTTTCATGTCGGGCGCCGGCTCGCGCGGGGCATGACGCCCGCCGAGGCCGGCATTCCCTGCCACTGACGCCTCGTTCAAGGCGATGGCCGGCTTGAGGGTCGCCGGTCCTCAGGCGCTGCCGGCCTCGATGCGATCGAGGAACGCCCGCAGGTAGCATCCGGCGGCGTCGGCGCGCTCGACCGCCAGGAGGTGCGCCGCCCGCGGCAGTACCACGAGCTCGGCCTGGGCGATGCCGGCGCAGAGCGCCTCGGCCATGGCGGGGGGCGTCGATGGGTCGTCGCGCCCGGCCATCACCAGGGCCGGGGCCGCGATCGCGGACAGGGCGGGCCGAAGGTCCATCCGGCCGATGACGCCGCAGCACACCGCGTAGCCGACCGGATCGCAGGCGACGAAGCGCTCCCGCACGGCCCGCACGGCGCCGGGTGAGCGTTCGGCGAAGGCGGGGGTGAACCAGCGCGCCAGCGTCGCATCGACGAGCGCACCGGTCCCCTGCATCCGCGCCGTCTCGGCACGCTCGTCCCAGCTCTGCGTGCTTGGAAGATGCGCGGCCGTCGCCATCAGGGTCGCGCTCGTGCAGCGTTCCGGATCGGCGCTGGCCAGCGCCTGCACGATCATGCCGCCGAGCGAGAGCCCGACCAGATGGGCGCGGGCGATCCCGAGCGCGTCGAGGAGCCCCGCGAGATCGCCGGCCAGGTCCGCGATCTCGGTCGGCCGGTCGCACGTCTCGGAGCCGCCATGTCCGCGGGTATCGTAGCGCAGGGTCCGGAAACGGCCGGCGAGCGCCGGCAGCAGGGCGTCCCACATGTCCAGGGTGGCACCGAGCGAGTTCGAGAACGCAACCACGGGGGCGTCCTCGGGGCCCTCCAGGAGATAGCGGAACGCGAGTCCCCGGACGGTGATCTTCGGCATCAGACGTCTCCGTGTACGGTTGCATCCGGACCGGTGCCTCCCACCGGCCGACGGCACGTCCCGCCGAGATAGGTCGTCCGCCGGCAGCGATCAGCGCCCGTCCGGATAATCCGGCCGCCCGGGAGAGCGCGCCCGGCGTTCCAGTTCTCGATTATGAAGCCGGTGAGCGTGTCGAGCATCCGGTGCTACTGGCGCGATCCCCCGGCCGCGCGTCGGCCGCACGCATCCGGGCGCCCGCTACCGGGTTGGTGTGGTGCAGCCCGGAGCCGGATCATGATGGCCGAACCCTACGATCTCGACCGTTTCGTCGCCGCCCAGGAGGGCGTCTACGACCGGGCCCTCGCAGAATTGCGGGCCGGGGAGAAGCGCAGCCATTGGATGTGGTTCATCTTCCCGCAGATCGCCGGCCTGGGCTCCAGCCCGATGGCGCAACGCTACGCGATCGGCACCCTGGACGAAGCGCGGGCCTACGGCGCGCATCCGGTGCTCGGCGCGCGGCTGCGCGCCTGCACGACGGCGGTGAACGGCGTCACCGGCCGCACGGCCCACGCGATCTTCGGCTCCCCGGACGACATGAAATTCCGCTCCAGCATGACCCTGTTCGCGCGCGCCGCGCCGGAGGCGCCGGGTTTCGACGCGGCCCTGGCGCGGTATTTCAACGGCGAGCCCGACCCGCGGACGCTCGCCAAGCTCGGGCACCCTTGAGCGGTCACCGGCCCCATAGGCCGACGCGCTCCGCCCGGGCCTGCTCCTCGGCGCCGAGGAGGTCGGGGGGCGCATCGTCCGAGGCCCGGGCGCCGCCCGCGGTGAGGATCAGGGCGGCGAGGTCGTCGCCCTCGATCCGGCAGCGGCCGGCGGCATCCTCGGACACGCTGCAGACCACCTCGCGGCGACGCAGGTACTTGGCGAGCTGCCGGGCGAGATGCCCGCGCTCGCCCACGACGCCGAGGAGGCGCACGGTCCGCCCACGCAGCGACAGGGTCCCGGTGTCGATTACCTCGGGCACGCCCCGGATCTCGCTGGACGCGACAGGGATCGGCTGAGGGGCCGGCTGCGGCGCCGACGCGACGGCCGGGGCCGGCTCGGCCCGTTCCGCCGACGGGCGCGGACGGTTCTTGGCGAGCTGGGCGGAGGCCCGCTGGATGAAATCGTGGAAGATCCCGGCCGGCATCTCGCCGCCGAACATCCGGTTCATCGGGCTGTCGTCGTCGTTGCCGATCCAGACCCCGACCACGAGGTCCGGGGTCATGCCGACGAACCAGGCGTCGCGGAAATCCTGGCTGGTGCCGGTCTTGCCGCCGATGATCTGGCCCGGCACCCGCGCCGCCCGGCCGGTCCCGGAATCGACCACCGCCTGGAGCGAATCAAGCATCATCTGGCGCGGCTCCTGCGCCAGGGTGGCGGCCGGCGCCGGCTCGGCCCGGACGTAGAGCGGCTGCGGGCCCGCCCCGCGAATCGCGTGGATGCCGAAGCTCGCGAGCGGCGCGCGGCCGGACAGCACCGAGCCGTAGGCGCGGGTCATCTCCAGCAGGCTGACGGTGCCGGAGCCGAGGACGAGGCTCGGCACGTTCGGCAGCTCGGACTGGATCCCCAGCTTGCGGGCGGTGGCGATCACCGCCGGGATGCCGACATCCTGCCCGAGCTGGGCCGCCACTGTGTTGATCGATAGCGCGAAGGCGGTCCGCAGCGGCACAGGGCCGCGATAGCGCCCGTCGTCGTTCTCGGGCTCCCAGTCGCCGATGCGCACTGGGCGGTCGTCCATCACGCTCTCGGGCGTCAGGCCCTGCTCGTAGGCGGTCAGATAGACCAGGAGCTTGAACAGCGAGCCCGGCTGGCGCTTGGCCTGGACCGCGCGGTTGAACTGGCTGTCCTCGTAGTCCCGGCCACCCACCATCGCGAGGATCGCGCCGGCCTTCGACAGCACCACCATGGCGGCCTGGCCGACCTTGCGCTTGGCGCCGTCCTTGTCGAGGCGCCGGGCGACGACGCCCTCCGCGAGGCTCTGCAGGTCGAGGTTGAGGGTGGAGCGCACGGTCATGTCGCCGTCGGTGCCGGCGAGCCGCTTCACGTCGCCGGCGATCATGTCGAGGAAGTAGTTGGTGCCGGGCGGCGCCTCGGGCGGAGACTTCAGCGTGACGCTCTGCTTGCGCGCGGCGTCGGCCTCCTTCTGCGTGATCGCCCCGGTCTCGACCATGGCCTGGAGCACCACGTCGGCGCGCTCCTTCGCGCCGCCGAGGTTGCGGGTCGGGGCGAGCTGCGAGGGCGCCCGCACCAGCCCGGCCAGCATGGCCGCCTCGGGCAGGGTCAGCGCCTTGGCGGGCTTGCCGAAATAGCGCCGGGCGGCCGCGTCCGCCCCGTAGGCGCCGGCCCCGAAATAGGCGGTGTCGAGGTAGCCGAGCAGGATCTCGTCCTTACTCATGGTCGTCTCGACCCGCAGCGCGAGGAACGCCTCCTGGACCTTGCGCCAGAGCGTCTTCTCCTGGTTGAGCGAGGTCAGGCGGACATATTGCTGCGTGATCGTCGAGCCGCCCTCGCGCACCCCGCCACCCGCGGCGTTGCGCCAGGCGGCGCGGGCGAGCCCGCGCAGGTCGATGCCCCAATGGCTGTAGAACCGGCGATCCTCGATCGCGACGATCGCCTCGGCGAGGTTCGCGGGCAGGTCGGCGGCGGTGAGCTTCTGGCCGCGGAAGCTGCCCCGGGTGGCGAAGACCCGGCCGTCATCGGCCTCGACGGTGATCGCCCGCTGGCCGGTATCGACGATCGCCCCGCCCAGCGGCGGAAGGGTCACCAGGGCGGCCAGCAGGTAGACCGCCAGCGCCAGGGCCGGCAGCAGGATCGCGGCCCCGGCGGCGAGCAGAACGGGCCGGCGCCGCAGGCGGGCGAAGCGGCGGGCGAAGCGGCCGTGACCTGCCACGACGCGCGGTACCGTGTCCGCCGCAGCGGGCCGATCGGCCGCGACGGGCTGCGCGCGGTCACGTCGACGGGTCAGGGCGCCGGCGATGCGCGAGAAACCAGAACGCCCGGCTTGCAGGACGACGCGTCCGGCGGCGGCGATCAGGATCCACAGGTGGCGGAAAAGGTCGCGCGCGGCGCGTCCGGCCTCGCGGGCCGCCCGGCGCGGGTCCGACGTGTCGGCCCCGGGATCCCGCGCGGGGCCCGGATCGGTCGGTGCGCGCTCCGGCGCGTCTGGCGTCATCGCGATGCGTGTTCCGGGACCGGACCGTCCGGTCGAGGCCGCGTTCTAAGCTGCATTCGGGTGCGTGTCCCGCCGACAAACGAACGAGATCCGGTCGCGGCGACCGAGGCGCCGCGACCGTGTGCCCCGCGCAACGCAAACCGCTACCGCCCGGCGACCGGTCCGGCCATCCCGTGGCGGCTGCGTAGCTTCACCGCGAGGATCAGCAGGAGCACGCCGAACGCGAACGTGTAGGCGCCGATCCACCAAGTCAGGACCAGGGCGGACATGCCGGGCTCCAGGATCAGCGCGATGCCGAACAGGATCGAGACCAGGCCGCCGAGCCCCAGCCACCAGCGCCCGTAATGCAGGTGCAGCCTGAACGCGGCCGCGATCATCAGGCCGCCGGTCACGAGCGCCCAGGCGGCGAGGAGCAGCACGAACGCCCAGACCGCGGCGGCCGGCACCAGCACGGCAGCCACGCCCACGACGACGTCGACGATGCCCTCGATCAACAGGAAGCCCCAGCGCTCGTGCCGCTGCGCCGCCCGCACCGCGCCGACGATGGCGAAGAGTCCGTCGACCAGCATGTAGGCGGCAAACAGGAACACCAGCGACAGCACGAAGGCCTGCGGCGCCGCGAAGGCGACGATCCCGAACAGGATCGCGACGACGCCGCGCAGGGCGATAAGCCACCAGTTCCGGGCGAGCACCGTGCTCATGGCGTCCAGCCGGGCGGTGCCGGTGAGGGGGATGCCCGAAGACGACGTCGCGGTCGAGCCGACGCCGGATCCCGGTGGTCTCGGGGACGGGGTGCTGGTCATGGCGGAACTCCGAAGCGCGTCGGGCGCATGCCCGGCCGACCCGCCCGCTGAACGCTGCACTGCGACAAGCGTTCCTGATCGCGGCCGCCGCCGGGCCGGAACCTTGCCGCGGCCGCCGGCTTTTGCTGACCGAGGCGGGCACGAACAGAGCCCGGCCGCCGTAGGGTGGCCGGCCGATCCCGTGGTGATGAGACGCCATGTTTGACGATCCGCGGCAGGCAGCCGAGTCCGCGTCCCATCCGCTGCCGGCCGAAAGCCGGCCCGAGCCGCCCGCTCGCGACATCCTGGACCTCGGCCGCAACGACACGCCCGAGACCGCGCGCAAGCCGTCCCAGGACGACGACCGCCGTGCGCCCGAGGCGGACGCCGACCAGGATGGCGACCAGGAGGACGGTGGCTCCGAGGACGGTGAGCAGGACGAAGACGAACGGCGCCCGAGCGTCCTGCGGCGTCATCCGGTGGCGTTCATCCTCGGAGGCCTCGCGGTGGTCGCGCTCGGCGTTGCCGTGTTCTTCTACTGGTTGCTGTACATGCACCCCTACGAGAGCACCGACGACGCGTTCGTCGATGCCCGCAGCATCTCGGTCCAGCCGAAGGTCGGCGGCTATCTCGTCGCGGTGCCGGTTACCGACAACCAGCACGTCGATGCCGGGCAGATGCTGTTCCAGATCGACCAGCGCGACTACCAGATCGCCCTCGAGCAGGCCAAGGCGCAGGTCGTGGCCGACGAGGCGGCGATCAAGAACATCGATGCCCAGGTTCAGGCCCAGTACGCCAACATCGACGTGTCGAAGGCTCAGGTCGCCACCGCCGAGGCGGCGCTGAAGTTCGCTCAGGAGGATGCGGCCCGGTACAAGGATCTGGCGGAGCGCGGATCGGGCTCGGTCCAGCAATCCCAGTCGGCCACCTCGACGCTGCAACAGCGCCAGGCCTCCGTGCAGAGCGCCAATGCGAGCGTCGTCGCGGCGCAGAAGCAGATCGGCTCGCTCCAGGCCCAGAAGGCCTCGACGGAGGCGCAGCTCGCCCGCGACAAGGCGCAGGTCGAGCAGGCCGAGCTGAACCTCGGCTACACGACGATCCAGGCCGTTCAGCCCGGGCGCGTGGTCCGTCTGACCGGCGGCATCGGAGCCTACGCGCAGGCCGGCCAGAGCCTGTCGATGTTCGTGCCGGACGACATCTGGGTGACGGCGAACTACAAGGAGACGCAGATCGCCGACATGCGTCCCGGCCAGCCGGCGGACCTCGCGATCGACGCCTATCCGAGCCGCAAGATCCACGGCACCGTGGCCTCCGTCCAGCCGGGTTCGGGCACTGCCTTCAGCCTGCTGCCGGCCCAGAACGCCACCGGCAACTACGTGAAGGTCACGCAGCGCATCCCAGTGAAGATCGTGGTGAAAGACTGGCCGACGGACGTGTCGATCGGTCCGGGGATGTCGGTCGTGCCCACCGTCACGGTCCGGTGACCGCGATGGCCGGAACCGGCCGGGCCTCCGGAGGCAGATCGCCTGCCGGCAAACCCTCAGCGGGAAAGGCGTCCGCGGGGAAGGCATCCGCTGCAAAGGCGCCCGGCGGCCACAATCCCTGGCTGATCGCCGGCGTGGTGGCGCTGGCGACGTTCATGGAGGTGCTCGACACCACCATCGCCAACGTCGCCCTGCGCTACATCTCAGGCGGCCTCGCGGTCGGGCCCGACGAGGCGGCCTGGGTGGTGACGAGCTACCTGGTGGCCAACGCGATCACGCTGACGGCGTCGAGCTTTCTGGCCAAGCGCTACGGCCGCAAGGCGTTCTTCATGTGGTCGGTGGCCCTGTTCACCATCGCGTCGATCCTGTGCGGATTCGCCTGGAGCCTCGAATCGCTGCTGCTGTTCCGGGTGCTGCAGGGGCTGGGTGGCGGCGGCATGGCGCCGCTGGCGCAGTCGATCCTCGCCGATTCGTTCCCGCCCGAGAAGCGCGGGCAGGCCTTCGCCCTCTACGGCGTGGCCATCGTGGTCGCGCCCGTGATCGGCCCGACGCTGGGCGGCTGGCTGTCGGACAACGCCTCCTGGCACTGGTGCTTCCTGATCAACGGGCCGATCGGCATGATCGCGCTCGGGCTGATGTACTGGCTGATCGAGGACAGCGAGGCGGCCAAGAAGGAGCGCCGCGCCCTGGTGCGCAAGGGCATCCGGTTCGACCTCGTCGGCTTCCTGCTGGTGGCCGTGTTCCTCGGCTCGCTCGAGGTCATCCTCGACGAGGGGCAGCGGAAGGACTGGTTCGGCACCTCGACGCTGATGAACGTCTCCGGCGTCCTCATGGTCGTCTCGTTCGTCGCCATGATCCCGTGGCTCCTGAACCACAAGAACCCGGCGGTGGACCTGCGCCTGATCGGCAACCGCCAGTTCGGCTCCTGCTTCCTGGTGATGATGTTCACCGGGGCGATCCTGATCTCGACCACGCAGTTCATCCCGCAGATCACGCAGGAATATTACGGCTACACCGCCACCCTGTCGGGCCTCGTCCTCGGCCCGGGCGGCATGGTCACGGTGGTGATGATGTTCCTCACCGGCCGGGCCTCGGCCTACGTGCAGCCGAAATGGCTGATCGCCGCTGGCATGACCATCGTGGCGCTGGGAATGTACGACCTGACGCGCCTCAACGGCACGACCACCTTCTCGTTCTTCGCGTGGTCGCGGGTCTATATCGGCATCGGCCTGCCGATGGTGTTCCTGTCGATCACCTCGGCCTCCTACGAGGGCCTGCGCAAGGACCAGACCGACCAGGCCTCGGCCCTGATCAACGTCGCCCGGAACGTCGGCGGCTCCATGGGCGTCTCGCTCGCCCAGAACGTGCTGGCCTACCGCAGCCAGTTCCACCAGAGCCGGCTGGTCGAGAGCGTCAACCCGACGGCGCCGGGCTACCAGGAGACCATGCGGCAGGCGACGCAGTACTTCTCCGAGCACGGCTATGCCGGCGTCGAGGCCCAGAGCCAGGCGACAGCCTGGATCGGCACCGTGCTCCAGACCGAAGTCGCCTACTGGGCCTATATCGATGTGTTCTGGGTGCTGGGCTTGGTCGCCGCCTGCGCGGTGCCCCTCGCGCTGAGCCTGAAATCGGTCAAGCTCGGCGGTGGCGCAGCGGCAGGCGGGCACTGACCGTCGATGGCGTCAGACGCCGTCCGGCGGCAGAGCCTCCGTCACCTCGACGCGGCGGTTGTCCGGCGACGGGCCGGCCTCGTTGGCGGCGGTCTCGGTCTGGGCCGGCGCCCTGTCGACGGCCCCCGCCACCGCGGCGACGCCCTGGTAGCGGGTCAGGCGGCGGTCGATCATGTCGTCGATCCGGCCGTGCAGCTCCGCGACCGTCAGGCTGCGGCGCTTGCCGCCGGACTTCTCGGTGAACAGGCTGCGGTTGGCCCGGGCGGCGCTGCGGAACTCGCGTCCCGCCACCTCGTCGGGCTTTTCCGAGGAGAGCGACAGGAAGCGCCCGGCGCTGGCGCTGCCCAGGAAGTGGGCGAGGTACAGCTCCGTGGTGGTGAGTGCCCGGCCGACCCGCGCCTCGATCCGCTCGCGGTCGCGCTTGATCAGCTCGGCCGCCATCAGGGCGGCGATCCGGGGATCGTTGCGCAGGCCGAGCACCCGGGCCCGCATGGGGCTCGTGACGGTGATCGCGGAGCCGCGGCCCTTCACGGCGGCGGCCTCTTCGTCGAGACCGTAGCGGGCGCCGTAATCGCGGATCATCTCCAGCCAGGTGCGGGCGACGAACTGGAACAGGCCCTGCGCCGAGGAGGTCCCGGCCTTGGCCTCCGTGTCGAAGCTCGATTCCTTGTCGGCGAGGGCCATCATGTAGACTGGGTCGACCCCGGCCTCGTCGGAGGCCTTCACGATCGTGTCGACCACCTTGCGCGGCACGCTGCGCTCGCCGAACCGGACGGAATCCTCGCCCTGCTCCTGGATGACCCGTGGCAGGCTCGCGAGGTCGTCTTGGATCAGCGCGGCGGTCGCCGGCTCCTGGTCCTCGACGGGGAGCCCGGTCCAGGCGGCCGCGCCCTCGGCCGGCGCCGCGTCCGGGAATCCGGCCCGCAGGCCCTCGTCCGGCGCGCCGTCCCGCATCCAGCCGGTGCGGCCGTCGGCGGCGAGCGTCTGGGCGGTGCGCGGGCTAATATCGATCCGGTCATGGGCCTGCGCGGCGGGCGCGAAGAAGGCCGGCGCGAAGGCCGCCTGCGGCAGGCCGAACCCGGAAACGACGCCCAGAGCAAGGGTCCCGGTGAAGCGCCGGAGGCCGTTGCGGCCCATGCGGCGAAGTGCCCGGTGCTGGGTCCCATCCTGCTGCCGCGGCAGCCAGGCCACGGCCTCATTCTCAAAACGGCTCGTGCAGTCGGACGTATTCGGCACGAGTCGGCTCACGTCGTCGGCGCAACGCGCCGGCTCCGGGAAAACCCCCATCACTGGTCCTCTTCCAGATTGTCCCTTGCGTCGGCCCGGCGTCTGGCGGCCGGGCTCTTCGAAGCGGCGGCCCTATCGGCGCCTGCCGTGACCAGAATGGGACGGCTCCGTGATTCAAGCGTGGCACGGTCAACGAAGGGTTAACCCTGCTTTTTCAGGCCGCCTTAACGCCGTGATCCGGCCGTGCTTGGCGGTCTCGAGGCGCAAAGTTGTCGCATTCGACTTGGAACGGGCCACGGTCGAGCCAGTTAAATATCGCCCCGGGGGGCTCAACTACTCATTCCCCAGACGCGACGCGCGTCCCCACAAGGACACTATTTCCCGATGAGCATGCAGACCGGTCGCCGCGTCGGCGTCGCGTTCGTTGGCATGGGTGGCGCCGTTGCCACCACTGCCATCGCCGGCATCGAAATGATCAAATCCGGATCGAACCGGCTTGACGGGCTGCCGCTCGCCGGCCTCTCCGTCGCGGGCATGGTGGACTACAAGGACCTCGTGTTCGCCGGCTGGGACCTGAACGGCGACGACCTCGCTTCGGCTGCGACCGGTCACGGCGTGCTGTCGAAGGACGACATCGAGAACGGCGCCCAGGTCCTGAAGGGCATCACGCCCTGGCCGGCGGTGGGCAGTGCGAAGTTCTGCAAGAACATCGACGGGCAGAACCGCATCGTCGCCAAGGACCATCGCGAGGCGGTCTCGGTGATCGCCAACGACCTGCGCCGCTTCCAGAAGGAGAGCAACCTCGACGAGGTGGTCGTCGTGAACCTCGCCTCCACGGAGCGCTGGCCGGACCTCAACGACCCGACCCTGAACTCCACCGCCGCCTTCGAGAAGGGCCTGGATTCGAGCGACGAGGCGATCTCGCCGGCGATGCTCTACGCCTACGCGGCGATCAAGAGCGGGATCCCGTACGCCAACTTCACCCCGAGCATCGCGGCCGACGTGCCGGCCCTGCTCGGCTTGGCGACGGAGATGAACGTCCCGGTGGCCGGCAAGGACGGCAAGACCGGCCAGACCATGATGAAGACGGTGCTGGCTCCCGCCTTCAAGGCCCGCGCCCTCCACGTCGACGGCTGGTTCTCGACCAATATCCTGGGCAACCGCGACGGCCTCGCCCTGAACGACCCGAACTCGCTGCAGTCGAAGCTCAACACCAAGGGTACGGTGCTCGACTCGATCCTCGGCTACCCGGTCGAGGACCACCTCGTGCACATCCACTACTATCGCCCCCGCGGCGACGACAAGGAAGCCTGGGACAACATCGACGTCACCGGCTTCATGGGCCAGCGGATGCAGATCAAGGTCAACTTCCTCTGTAAGGACTCGATCCTGGCGGCGCCGCTCGTGATCGAGATTGCCCGTGTGCTCGATTTGGCGAAGAAGCGCGGCGACGGCGGCGTGCAGGAGCAACTCTCGACCTTCTTCAAGGCCCCGATGGTGAAGAACGGCCGCGGACCGGAGCATGCCTTCGGCAAGCAGGAAGCGATGCTTCTCGACTGGCTCGGCGTCCACTAATGTCCGGTGCGGCGGCGCCGGCCGCGCTGCGCGAACTCTTCGTCGAGATGAACGACCTCAAGCGCGTCCGCTCCGCGGGCCGCGAGGGGTCGATCGCGGAGCGGTTGTTCGCACAGGGGTGGGGCCTTCTCACGGGTGGGGCCTCGCCCGACGATGTCGCCCTCGACATCGCCGCGACGACGCTCGCCGCGACGCGGCTCTGCGACCTCGACGCCGCCTTCCTGTCGGCGGCGGGTCTCTCCGATGCCGCGGCCTCCGCGGTGTTGGTCGCGGGCTTCGACGCCGTGACCGGCGACCTCGATACCGACCTGCGGGATCGGTTGCGCACCCGGCTCGCGCCGCGCCCGCCGGGCCTGCCTGGGCCTTTGCCGTCCTTCGTGGCGGCCTTGGCCCGCCAGCCGCGAGCGGGCGTGACCTGCCCCGGCCGCGCCCGGATCCTGCTGGAACCGCCGGAGAACCACGCCGAGCATTGCTTGATCGTGGCCGTCTACGGCGTCTGCCTCAGTCCGTTCTACCGAGCCGATCCCGGCACCGTGTTCTTGGCCGCGATGGCGCACCATTTCCACAACGCCGCGATGCCGGATGCCGGCTTCACCGGCGAGGTGCTGCTCGGCGACCATCTCGGCCCGATCATGGCCGTGACCACCGGCTGGGCGATGTCCGAGCTCGACGGGCCCCTGCGGGGGCATGTCGAGCGGGCGCGCGCGGTCCTGCCGGACGACGCCACCGCGGAGGGCCGTGCCTTCCATGCGGCCGACTGCGTCGACCGGGTGCTCCAGATCGCCCAGCATCTGCGGGGTGCCTCGACCACGATGGCGGCGGTGCTCGATGAGTGGGAGCTCGTCCATGCCGGGCCGGTGAAGGGGTTCCACGATCGTGTCCTGCGCGACATGCGCATCCCATAGGACCGATCTCGCGTTGTCCGTCAGACCCGGTCGCCCATCTGACGGGGCGGTCTCGAGAGCCCATGATCCCGTTCGAACTCCGATCGCCGCAGACCGGCAACCCCCTGAAGTCCGATGCGCCGCACGCCCTGCGCGACGCCGGCACCGGCGCGCGCTGGCCCGTCATCGACGGCATCCCATACCTGCGGGTCGGCCGCGAGGCGCTGGTCGAGCGTGTCCTGGCCCATCTCGACGCGGGCGAGCCCGACGAAGCCCTGGCCGCCCTGCTGGTCGATCAGGACGATTGGTGGAACGGCCCTCCAGCCGACCCGGCCGGGATCATCCGGCTGATTAAGGGCCGGCGCGACGCGACCCTCCGGGACGCGGTCGACTGGCTTGGCTGGGGCCGGGTCGGCGACTATTTCCTGCATCGCTGGACCGACCCGACCTTCCTGGCCGGCCTGACGCTGCTTGAAGCCCATTGGAACGAGCCGCGCTGCGTCTTCGAATTCGCCTGCGGCATCGGCCATTACCTGCGGGAACTCGAGCGCCGCGGCTGCAAGACCGCCGGCGCCGACGTGGTCTTCGCCAAGCTCTGGGTCGCACGCCACTGGGTCGTGGGGCCGAAGGCGCAACTCGTCTGCTTCGACGCCGGCTCGCCGCACTGGCCGATTCCCGGCGCGCCGGTCGATCTCGTGGCCTGCAACGACGCGTTCTACTTCCTCGACGATAAGGCGGCCCTGCTCGAGAACCTGCGGCTGAATGCCGGGGACGACGGCTGGCTCGCGCTCAGTCACATCCACAACAGCGACTGCCCGGGCTTCTCCGCCGGCCGGGCCGTCACCGCCGAGGAGATCGCCGAGCTGTTCCCGGACGCCCTCGTGTACGACGATGCCGAGTTGACCCGCGCCCTGGTCGAGGCCCGGGCGCCGGTTCCGCAGGAGCCCGCGGCATTGCGGAGCTGCGAGGCGTTCTCGGTGGTGGCCGGCCCCGGTATGCGTCCGGCTCCGCGCGCGGTGGTGGACGGTCTGACCCTGCCGAAGGCCGGCACCGTCGTGCGGCTCAACCCGCTATATCGGCCGGGTGGGGACGGCTACGCGATCCGCTGGCCCTCCGAGCGCTACGAGGCGGAATACGCTCCTCGCGCCACCTACCCGATGCGATCGCCGGGACCCGCGCAGACCACGTTCGACGGCCGCATCGACGGGTTCGAGACGCAGCGGGTCCGCGCCCGCGAATTCGTCGATCTGCCGGAGCGCTGGTGATGGACGCGGTTGGCTGGGGCATCGTCGGCTACGGCTGGGTCGCCCGCGACTACATGGCCCCGGGCATCCGTGCCGCCGGGCACCGGCTCGTGGCCGTGTGCGATCCCGATCCGCTGAGTCGTGCAGCGGCCGAGCGCGCGGGTGCCCGCTCCCATTCCGATCTGGCTGGCCTCCTGGCCGAGCCTGAGGTCGAGTCGGTCTACGTGGCGACACCGAACCACCTGCATCGCGGTGCCGTCGAGGCACTGGCCGCCGCCGGCAAGGCGATCCTGTGCGAGAAGCCCATGGCGGCGACGCTCGACGACGCGGACGCCATCGTGCGGGCTGTCGGGGACCGCAAAATCTTTTACGGGACGGCGTTCGACCAGCGGCACCATCCGGCCCACCGGGCGATTCGTGCTCAGGTCGAGGCCGGGCGACTCGGCACCGTCACGACGGTGCGGATCGTCTACGCCTGCTGGCTCGGGCGCGACTGGTCGGAGGCCGGCCAGCCGAACTGGCGGATCGACGCCGCCCAGGCCGGCGGCGGCGCCCTCATGGACCTCGCGCCCCACGGGCTTGACCTCGTGGATTTCCTGCTCGGCGAGCCGATCGCGGATCTCGCGGCCCTGACCCAGACCCGCGCCCAGGACTATTCGGTCGATGACGGTGCCCTGCTGATCGGCCGCACCGCCGGCGGCGCGCTGGCGAGCCTGCACGTGGCCTACAATTGCCCCGACGCGCTCCCGCGCCGGCGCCTGGAGATCGTCGGCACCAAGGGCATGCTCGTCGCCGAGAACACGATGGGCCAGACGGCAGGCGGCACGCTGTTGTTCATCGACGGCGTGACCGGGCGTTCCGAACCGCAGGCCTTCGATGCCGACACCTCGCCCTTCGCCGAACAGGTCCGCGCCTTCGGCTCGGCGCTGCGCCGGCCCGAGGAGCGGACTGCATGGTCGGCTCCGCGCGATCTCCACACGATGCGGCTCGTCGCCCGCGCCTATGGGCAGGGGTAGGCGCGCACCTTGAGGATGAGCAACCGCTGAGCCGAAGCCCGGATGTCCCACCCGGCCCCTTATCCTTCGAGGCCGCCTCGCGCCACGTCGGGATGAGGGGAGGGGGCACGCGGTACGAGGCGATCCGAGACGACCAGACGGGAACACGACTTGACCAACCCAGACGCCATCCACGACCAGGACGACCGCGCCCGCCACGACCGGATCAAGGCGCCGCGGCCCTACCGTTTCGGGGCCAAGAGGCCGATCGAGGGGCTGCCCGCGGCCCTGCCCGACCCGGTCAAGGCCTATCTGGACGTCCTGCCTGAGGGCCGCGTGGTCGGCTTCCCCCTGGCGCCGCTGGATCGCACCGGCGTCCCGGTCTGGTTCGTCGCCCTGTTCCTCGACGACCCGTTCTTCGTCGGCGCGATGCCGTCCGGCATCGGCTACGGCGCCACCGACGAGGAAGCGCTGATCGGGGCCGTCGCCGAGATTGCCGAGAACCTGATGCCGTCGCTGGCGGTGCTGCCGCGGGCCAAGGAGCGGGCGAGCTACACCGACCTCGCCCGCGTCTACGGCGCCGCCTCGGTGGCCGACCCGCTGACCCTCTGCCTGCCCGCGGGCTCCCCGGTCGGCCGCGACACGGTGCTCGAATGGACGCCGACGGTCCGGCACGCCACCGGCGAGATCGTGCTGATGCCGCTCGATGTGGCCGCCACCGATTATTTCGAGCTGTCCGAGGGCTACAAGCCTTTCACCAATCTGATCACCAACGGCCTCGGCGCCGGACCCGACGTGCCCTTCGCGCTGGGTCACGGCGTCCTGGAGCTGCTCCAGCGCGACGGCAACGGCCTGTTGTTCCGGGCGCTCGACCAGGGCGTGATGCTCGACCTCGACGGGATCGGGCCGGAGAACGCCGCGATGCTGGCCCGCCTCAAGGAGCTGGGCATCCGGGCGCTGCCGAAATTCGCCACGGACCAGTTCGGCCTCACCAACCTCTACGTCGTCGGCTACGACGAGGATCCGGCCCGCACCCCGGCGCCGATCGCGCTCTCGGCCTGCGGCGAGGCCTGCGATCCGGACCGGGAGCGGGCGCTGCGCAAGGCCCTGCTGGAGTTCCAAGCGGCGCGGGTGCGCAAGACCTTCGGGCATGGCCCCCTCGACATGGCCGCCACCGTGACCCCGCCCGGCTACGTCGATGCGTTCATCCAGAAGGCGCTGCCGAGCCTCGATCTCGAGGAGAGCCGCGCCCTTCAGGCGATGCTCGAATGGATCGAGATGCCGGCCGCCGGCCTCCGGGACGTGCTGGCCGACACCGTCTACAGCCAGCGGGGCACCAAGCGGTTCGCGGATCTGCCCTCCACCCCGGCCCCGGACGGCCATGCCCGGGGCAAGATCGCCTGCGACCGGCTGCTGGAGGCGGGGTTCGACGTGCTCTACGTCGATTGCTCGCCGCTCGGCGGCAGCGTCGGCGTGGTCAAGGCGATCGTGCCGGGGCTCGAAGTCGAGACCATGAGCTACTACCGCATCGGCGAGCGCAACACGCGCAAGCTGATCGAGCGCGACCACCCGCTGATCCGGTTCGGCACCGAGAGCGAGACCCTGCGCCCGGTGCGCCTGACCCCGGAGGCGTTGGAGCGGTTCGGCGGCCAGCCGCTGTTCGATACCGCCCTCGCCGAGCAGATCGTCGGCCGGCACTATCCGCTTTACCGCGAACCGGAATCGCACCACGCGCCGTTCCGGCTCGCTCAGAAGACCGGGAGAGCGGCGTGACCCTGCGCTTCGCCTACAACACCAACGGCGCCGCCAACCATCGCCTCGACGACGCGCTGCACCTGATTAAGGCCGCGGGCTACGACGGCGTGGCCCTGACGCTGGACATCCACCACCTCGATCCGTTCGCCGAGACCTGGGCCGCGGAGGCCGGCCGGGTCGCGAGCCTGCTGGAACGGCTGGAGCTGGCCTGCGTCATCGAGACCGGCGCCCGCTTTCTGCTCGACCCCAATGCCAAGCACGAGCCGACCCTGGTGACCGCCGACGCCGCCGGGCGCGCCCGGCGGGTCGGCTTCCTCAAGCGCGCGGTGGAGATCGGTGCGATCCTGTCCGCCGAGGCGGTCTCGTTCTGGGCGGGCGTGCCCAAGCCCGGCGTGGAGCACGGCGAAGCCCGGCGCTGGCTGGCGGAGGGGCTGCACGAGGTCGCGGCCTTCGCCACCGAGGCCGGGATCGTGCCGTGCCTGGAGCCCGAGCCCGGCATGTTGATCGAGACGCTGGACGATTACGCGGCCCTCGACGTCCCCGGGCTTAAGCTCGCCCTGGACACCGGCCACTGCCTCGTCACCGGCGAGCGCGAGCCGGCCGCGGCCGTCCGCGAGTTCGCCGACTGCACCGGCACCGTGGCGATCGAGGACATGAAGCGCGGCAGCCATATCCACCTGCCCTTCGGCGAGGGCGATATGGACGTGCCCAGCGTGCTGGAAGCGCTGGAGGCGGTCGGCTTCGGCAAGCTGGTCTGCGTCGAGCTCTCTCGGGAGAGCCACCGGGCCGACGTGATGATCCCGCAAGCGCTGGACTACCTCCGCGCCTGCCGGCGGCCTGGCCCGGTCCTCGCCAGCGAACAAGAGACCCGCCGGCAATGGCCGTGACCGGACGAGCGCACCTCTCCTCCCAAATGCGGGGAGGAGCTGGAGGTGGGGGTCGCGCAGGATGGAGCGCCACGGTGCCGACTGCGCCACTCCCACCCCTACCCCTCCCCGCACGGGGAAGGGGACCCTCGCCCTTCGGTGTCGCCCGATGAAAATCCTCTTCCTCAGCCGCCGCTACTTCCCGGCGATTTCGGGCATGAGCGTCTACGCGCAGAACCTGCTGCGCGAGCTGGTCGGCGCCGGCCACGACGTGACGATGATCTCGCAATACCGGGGCGATGCCTTCGGGACCCGCGTCTATGGCGGCGGCCCGCCGCCACCCGTGCCGGGGGTGCGGGTGATCGGCCTGGAGCAGCTCGGCGAGCAGCAGGCGGGCGATTTCGAGCGCGACATCGCCACCATGGTCGAGGCGATCGAGCGGGAGCATGCGCGTACGCCCTTCGATGTGCTGCACGCGCAGTACGGCTATCCCACCGGCTGGGCGGTCCTGCTCGCCGCCCGAAAGCTCGGGGTGCCGAGCGTGGTCTCGATCCAGGGCGGCGACGGCCACTGGGTCGGCTCCTGCTGCGAGACCCACCGGGTGGCGATGTGCGAGGTCCTGGCCCACGCCAACGCCCTGCTGATCGGCGGCGCGTCCTTCGTGGACGAGGTCTGCGAGCGCCTCGGCTCCGATCCGGCCCGGTTCACGATCGTGCCCGGCGCGGTCGACACCGACCGCTTCGCGCAAGGGACGCCCGACGGCCTGCCGGCGCCGCATGCCGGTCCGATCCGGCTGTTCTACCACGGCCGGGTCGACCGCCGGAAAGGCGTGCTCGACTTCATCAACGCCCTGGCGATCCTGCGCGCGCAGGGCACGCCGTTCGCCGCCACGATCTCGGGTATCGGGCCGGACGTGGATCCCGCCCAGGCGCTGGCCACGGACCTCGCCTTCGCGCCGCGGGACATCGCCTTCACCGGCTATGCCGAGTACGGCCACGTGCCGGACCTCTACCGCCGGGCCGACGTGTTCGTCTCGCCGACCTACGCCGAGGGGTTCTCCAACACGATCCTGGAGGCGATGGCGGCGGGGCTCGCGGTGGTCTCCTGCCACGCGGTCGGGGTCTCGGACTGCCTGCGCGACGGCGAGAACGGCCTGATGGTCGATCCGGGCGACGTTCAGGCGCTCGCCGCCGCACTGACCCGGGTCGTCACCGACGCCGAGCTGCGCCGCGGCCTGGCCACGGCCGGCCTCGAGGAATGCCGCCGGGTCTATTCCTGGAGCGCCGTCGGCCGGCAGATCATGGAGGTGTACGGACGCGTTCAACATGAGCGCCCGGCCACGGATTTCTCCATCGACCTGCCCGACGATCCCACCTGCCGCTTCCGCGCCGAGCCGCACCTCCTCTGACGCAGGAAGCCCCGCCGCGTGCCGATAGCCCTCGCCCTCTCGCCCCATCTCGACGATGCGGCCTTCTCCTGCGGCGGACTGCTCGCGAGCCTCGCCCGAGAGGGCTGGCACGTGGTAATGGCGACGCTGTTCACCGGCAGCGTCGCCGACCCGACGGGGTTCGCGCTGGCCTGCCA
Source organism: Methylobacterium sp. WL64 (assembly GCF_008039945.1). Taxonomy (NCBI): domain Bacteria; kingdom Pseudomonadati; phylum Pseudomonadota; class Alphaproteobacteria; order Hyphomicrobiales; family Methylobacteriaceae; genus Methylobacterium; species Methylobacterium sp. WL64. The sequence goes on along the minus strand of NZ_VRVA01000018.1, from coordinate 22,743 downwards.
GCTGGACAAGGGCCTGTCGGCCGCCATCGACTACATGGCCCTGCGCCGGGCCGAGGACATCCAGGCCGCGGCCGCGCTCGGGATCGCGCCGCCCCGGCACCTGCCGTTCCGCGAGGCGCCGCACCGGGGCTACGGCTCCGCGCCGGAGCTGTTCTCCGAGACCCGCGTCGAGGACGCCATCGCGGCCGACCTGGCGCCGGCGCTGGCGGCGCTGATCGCCGCGGAACGGCCCGATCTCGTCCTCGCCCCGCAGGCTATCGGCGGCCATGTCGACCATGTCCAGGCCGTCCGTGCCCTGCGCGGCCTCGACGGGCTGCCCCCGATCCTGTGGTGGCGCGACTTCCCCTACACGGTCCGCGAGGCCGCACCCCGGGAGCCCCTGGCCGCGCTGTTCGCCGGGTTGCCGGCGCACCGGATGTCGCTCGATCCAGAGGCCCAGGCGCGCAAGCGCGCCGCCTGCGCGGCCTATGGCAGCCAGATCGGGTTCCAATTCGGCGGACCGGCCGGCCTCGACGCGCGGCTCGCCCGGGAGGAGGGGATCGAGCGCTTTCGCCTCACCGGCCGCCTCGCCGCGCCGATCCCCGGTCTCGATGCCGCCTGAGCCGCAGGCGCCGAAATCCCTCGCCGACCCGGCTGCGCTCGCGGCCCGCCGGGCCCTGATCGACGCGCCCCACATCGCCCCGATCCGCGCGCTGGCCGACCGGATCGTCGCCGAGCGGGGCGCGCCGGTCCCGGTGCCCGATCCCCTGGATGGCGGCGTCGCGGCCAGGATGCTGCTGCTCCTGGAAACGCCGGGGCCGGCCGTGCTGCGCACCGGCTTCGTCACCCGCGACAGCGCGAACGGCACCGCCGCCAACCTGTTCCGCTTCCTGCGGGAGGCCGGCATCGCGCGGGCGGACACCCTGATCTGGAACGCGGTGCCCTGGCTGATCCACGAGGCGGGCGCCCTCAACCGGGCCCCGCGCCGGGCGGAGGTCGCGGCGGCCGCGCCCTATCTGGCGCCGCTGTTGGACCTGCTGCCCGGGCTCGCCGTGGCGGTGCTGGCCGGGCGCACCGCCGGCGGGACGGCGCCGGCGATCGCGGCCCTGCGTCCGGGCCTGCCGCTGATCGCGGTCCCCCACCCGAGCCCGACCTATGTCTGCACCGCCCCGGAGGTGCCCGCGTGGATCCGGCGGGGCCTCTCCGAGGCCGCGGCGATCCTGTGCCGCGCCGCGCGGTGAGGATCGGATCCCCATCGGATCCCGGCCTTCCCTGGCCTTGGGCGCCGGTTCGGCCTACATGGCGAGGCAACGGGCCGCGGTCCGGGATCATCCGGTACGGGCGCAGGCCTTCGGCCGGGCCGCGCAGCCGGAAGGGCGGACGCCGAACGGCATGAACTTTCAGGGACAGCACCGGGGACCGGCAGAGCCGGTCGAGCCGGTCAAGCACGACGCTGTCGCGGACAAGCCGCGCAAGAGCTGGAGCAGCCGGTATGCCTGGATCGGCACGGCCGCCAGCATCGTGCTGTTCGCGGTCTCGCTGGGCGTGCTGTGGAAGCTCGTCCAGAGCGTGAGCTGGGCGGAGGTGCGGGCGGCGGTGACGGCGGCGACCGGCGAGCAGCTCGGCCTCGCCTTCCTGTTCGTCGGGATCAGCTACCTGTTCCTAACGGGCTACGACGCGCTGGCCCTGCGCCAGCTCCGAATCAAGGTGCCGTACCGGATCACCGCGCTCGCCTCGTTCACCAGCTACGCGGTGAGCTTCACCCTCGGCTTCCCGCTGCTGACCGCCGGCACGATCCGCTACTGGATCTACGCCCGGCAGGGCCTGTCCACAGCCAAGATCGCCGCGCTCACGGTCATCGCGGGCTTCACCTTCTGGCTCGGCATGGGCGTGGTGCTGGGCCTGAGCCTGATCATCGAGGCCGGGCAGCTCGCCGGGCTCGCCTTCACGTCGATTCGGATCAACCAGGGCGTCGGCCTCGTGGCCCTGGGCCTGGTACTGGGCTACCTAGCCTGGGTCTCGGCCAAGAAGCGCAGCATCACGGTCAAGCAGTGGCGGCTGGAACTGCCGGGCGCCTCGGTCTCGATCGGCCAGATGATCGTCGGGATCGGCGACGTCTGCGCGGCGGCGGCGGTGCTCTACGTGCTGCTGCCGCAGGGGATGACGCTGGGCTTCACCACGTTCCTGGCGATCTACGTGCTGGCCGCGATGCTGGGCATCGCCTCCAACGCCCCCGGGGGCATCGGGGTGTTCGAGGCCACCATTCTGCTCGCCCTGTCGAGCCTGCCGCGCAACGAGGTGTTGACCTCGCTGCTGCTGTTCCGGGGCTGCTACTACGTCGTGCCGTTCGTCGTCGCCCTGGCGATGCTCGGCCTCTACGAGATCGTGAAGCGGGCCGGCGGCGCGCGCGATCCGGGGCCGCCGGAAGGCACGGCCGGCCCATCCGGCCGCCCCTGGCCCGACGACACCGAGTCCCGGTAATTCCACCGGACCGCTGTCGACCATGACCGACCGCCCGCGCAGTTCCCAGGCCTGGACGGGCGCCGCAATCGCGGCCGGCCTGTTCGCCGTCGCCCTGGCGCTGTCTGGCCGGCTCGACCTTCCGCTGATCCTGGCCGGCCTCGGCTCGGTCTGCCTGGGCGGCTGGCTCGGGGGGCGCGGCCCGGAAGCCCCGGTGCCGCGGCCGGCGGCGACGGCCCAGCGCCACGCGATCGCCGAGGCGCTGCTGGCCCACGTGCCCGATCCGGTCATCCTGGTGGACCGCCGCACCCTGGTGGTGGAGGCCAACCCGGCGGCCCGGGCGCTGCTGCCGGCCCTGCTCCAGGCCCGGCCCCTGTCCTTCGCGCTGCGCAGTCCGGAGGTCCTCGACGGGGTCGAGGCGGTGCTGAGTTCCGGCATGCCCCGCCGGGTCCCCCTGTCGACCCGGGTGCCCCTGGAGCGGACCTTCGAGGTCCAGATCGGCGCCCTGCCGATGCCCGATGGGTCGGGGGTCAGCGCGGTTCTGTTCCTGCGCGATCTCACCTCGGCCCGGCGCCTCGAGGCGATGCGGGTCGATTTCGTGGCCAATGCCAGCCACGAGCTGCGCACGCCGCTCGCCACCCTGATCGGCTTCATCGAGACCCTGCAGGGCCCGGCCCGCGAGGACACGCAGGCCCGCGAACGATTCCTCGAGATCATGCGCGTCCAGGCGCTGCGCATGACCCGGCTGATCGACGACCTGCTGTCGCTGTCGCGGATCGAGCTGCGCGAGCACGTGGCCCCTACCACCGTGGTCGATCTCGGGGCGCTGGCCCGGCAGATGGTCGACGCGCAGGGGCCGCCCGCCGAGGCGCGGGGCGCCACGGTGCGGTTCGCGGACGGCGACGGCCCCTATCCCGTGCCCGGTGATGCCGACGAGCTGGCCCGGGTGATCGAGAACCTGATCGAGAACGCCGTGAAGTACGGCGGCGGCCATGTCGGCGTCGCCTTGAGCCGCGAGGATGATACCCGGCTCGGCCGGCGGATCGTGCTGTCCGTGACGGATGACGGCCCGGGGATCCCGCCCGAGCACATCCCGCGCCTGACCGAGCGCTTCTACCGGGTCGACGTCGCCTCCAGCCGCGCCCGGGGCGGGACGGGGCTCGGCCTCGCCATCGTGAAGCACAGCCTCAACCGCCACCGCGGTCGCCTCGCCATCGACAGCACGGTCGGCCGGGGGACGGTCGTGCGCGTCAGCCTGCCGGAATACGGCGGCGACGCGGAGGTGGCCCGCGTCGCCGATCAGGCCGGGCCGGCATAGGGGCCGATCCCGAGCCCGGCCTCGACCCGCGGGATCCAGGCGCGGATGGCCGGGTAGGCGGCCAAGTCGAAGCCGCCCTCGTGGGCCATGCGGGTGTAGGCGACCAGCGCCACGTCGGCGAGCGTCAGCGCATCGCCGGCCATGAAGGCCGCGCGTTCGAGCGTCGCCTGCATCAGCCGAAGCGCGTCAGTGCCGCGTTCCGCGAGCTTCGGATCGAGCGCGTCCGGTGCGCGCTTCAGGTAATGAAGCTGATACCGGCGGACCGCGATGTAGGGCTCGTGGCTGTACTGCTCCCAGAACATCCATTGCAGCATGCGGGCGCGGTCGCGGGCCGCCTCGGGCACGAGCGTCGAGCCTTCCGCGAGGTAGACGATGATCGCGTTGGATTCCGACAGGGTCTCGCCATCGGGAAACACGACGAGCGGGACACGGCCGGCGGGGTTCAGCGTTAGGAACGCCGGATCGCGTGTGCCGCCACCCGGGACGTCGATGGTGCGCCAGATCGACGGGATGCCGAGACGATCGGCCACCCATTTGACCTTGAGGCAGTTGCCGGAACCCGGATCCCCGTAGAGCGTCAGCGGTTCGGTCATCGGCGGCCTCGCAGGGCTGGGTCAAATCGTTCGCAGAGCGCCGCGGGATGCGGGCAACGGCTGGACCCGGGCGCATCTCCCTCTCCCGCCGGTCGCAAACCGATGGCCGCACAGTGTCGGCCCGATCCCGATTCGGCAATGCGATCCAGGAGGCCCTTGACCTTCCCATGATGGGAAGCCCCATCTGAGGCGGCATGGATGCTTCGATCGGAACCGCCCCCGTGCCCGAACACGTCTCCCTGAGCTTCCCCGTCGATGGGATGTCCTGCGCGTCCTGCGTCGGGCGGGTCGAGCGCGCCCTGAAGGCGTTGCCCGGTGCCCGCGACGTGGCGGTCAATCTCGCCACCAACCGCGCCAGCCTCGTCCTCGGCGGCCGCGCGGGTCCGGCCGACGCCGCGGCCGCGCTGGCGGATGCCGGCTACCCGATCCCGGAGACCGAGAGCCGGATCGCCGTCGCGGGGATGTCCTGCGCGTCCTGCGTCGGACGGGTCGAGCGCGCGCTCGCCGCCCTGCCGGGGGTGAGCGGCGCCAGCGTCAACCTGGTCACCGGCCAGGCCGCGATCCGCCATCCGGAGGGCGTGGTCTCCGTCGGCGACCTCGTCGCGGCCGTGGCCACGGCGGGCTACGAAGCCCGGCCCCTCGACGACGGGCCGCGAACCGATCCCACGACCCGGCAGCAGGCCGAGGGCCGCGCGCTCCGCCGCGACCTCGCCGCGGCGGCTTTGCTGTCCGCCCCCGTGGTCGTCCTCGACATGGGCGGCCACATGGGCGGCCACGTCCTGCCCGGCTTCCATGCCAGCCAGGCCACGGCCCTGGTCCAGGCCGCCCTGGCGACCCTGGTGCTCGCCTGGCCCGGCCGCCGCTTCTTCCTGCGGGGCGTGCCGGGCCTGCTGCGCGGCCATCCCGACATGAACGCCCTGGTCGCCCTCGGGGCGGGGGCCGCCTACCTCTACTCCCTGGTCTCGGCCCTGACCCCAGGCCTGCTGCCCGCGGGCGCGGCGCATCTCTACTTCGAGGCCAGCGTGCTGATCGTCACGCTGATCCTGCTCGGGCGGAATCTGGAGGCCGGCGCCCGGGGCCGGACCGGTCAGGCGATCACGCGGCTGATGGATCTGGCGCCCAAGACCGCCCGGGTGATCCGCGACGGGTCGGAGGTCGAGGTGCCGCTCGGGGAACTCCGCATCGGCGCCGTGGTCCGCGTCAGACCCGGCGAGCGGGTCGCGGCCGACGGCGTGGTTGTGTCCGGCACGAGCCACGTCGACGAGAGCATGGTGACGGGGGAGCCCGTGCCCGTGCGGAAGGGGCAGGGGGACCGGATGGTCGGCGGGACCCTGAACGGGCGCGGCAGCCTCGACCTCCGGGTCGACGCGGTCGGCGGCGCCACCGTGCTGGCGCAGATCGCCGCCATGGTGGAGCGGGCCCAGGGCGGCAAGCTGCCGATCCAGGCGCTGGTCGATCGCGTCACCGGGCGCTTCGTGCCGGCGGTGATCGGGATCGCGCTCGCGACGTTCCTGGGCTGGCTGATCCTGGCCCCGGCCCCCGCCCTCGGGCCGGCCCTGGTCAACGCCGTCGCAGTGCTGATCATCGCCTGCCCCTGCGCCATGGGGCTGGCCACGCCCACCGCCATCATGGTCGGGACCGGGCGGGCGGCGGGCCGGGGCATCCTGTTCCGCGACGGCGCGGCGCTGCAACGGCTGCGCGACGTGCGCGTCGTCGCCCTGGACAAGACCGGCACCCTCACCGAGGGCCGCCCGCGGGTCACCGATCTTCTCGTGACCTCGGGTTTCGCGGAGGACGAGGCACTGGCCCTCGCGGCCGGCCTGGAGAGCCGGTCCGAGCATCCTCTGGCCGGCGCCGTGGTGGCGGCCGCCCGCGCCCGGGGCCTGGACGACAGGCTCGAGCCCGAGCGCTTCGAGGCGGTGGAGGGGTTTGGCGTGTCCGGACAGGTCGCGGGCCGAAGCGTGGCTCTCGGCACGCCGCGCTACCTCGACCGGCTCGGCATCGCCCTGGACCCGGACCTCGCCGCCCGCGCCGGACAGCTGGCGGAGGACGGCAAGAGCCCGATCCACCTCGCCCTCGACGGTCGCCATGCCGGGCTGCTGGCCGTGGCCGACCCGGTGAAGCCGGGCGCCTGCGAGGCCGTGGCGGCGCTGACGGCGCAGGGGCTCGTCGTGGCGATGGTGACGGGCGACGACCCGCGCACAGCCGCCGGGGTCGCCAAAAGCCTCGGCCTCGACGAGGTGGCCGCTGGGATCCTGCCCGGGGGCAAGGTCGAAACGGTCGAGAGATTGCGGGCGGCGCATGGGCCCGTAGCCTTCGTCGGCGACGGCATCAACGACGCCCCGGCGCTGGCCGAGGCCGATGTCGGCCTCGCCATTGGCACCGGTACCGACATCGCCGTCGAGAGCGCCGACGTGGTGCTGATGTCGGGGGAGCCGCAGGCGCTGGTGGAGGCGCTCGCCCTGTCCCGGGCGGTGATGGCCAATATCCGCCAGAACCTGTTCTGGGCCTTCGCCTACAACGCGGCCCTGATCCCCGTGGCCGCGGGCCTGCTTGTGCCGTTCGGGGGGCCGGCCTTGTCGCCGGTCCTGGCCGCGGGCGCGATGGCGTTCTCGAGCGTCTTCGTGCTCGGCAACGCCCTGCGGCTGCGCCGGGCCGGGGGCCGTGCCGCGCCCGCCGCCGAAGCATCCGCACCAGTGCCGAGGCCGGCATGAGCGCGGGACCCATCACCATCGGCGAGGCGGCCCGGCGCACCGGCGTCTCGGCCAAGATGATCCGCTGGTACGAGGCGACCGGCCTGCTGCCGCCCGCGACCCGCTCCAAGGCGGGCTACCGCCACTACGACGACGCGGACCTGCACACCCTGCGGTTCGTCCGCCGCGCCCGCGACCTCGGCTTCAGCGTCGAGGCCATCGCGGACCTGCTGGCGCTCTGGCGCGACCGCGCCCGGCCGAGCGCCGGCGTGAAGGCGATCGCCGAGGAGCAGATCGCCGACCTGCGCCGCCGGATCGGCGAGCTGGAGGGCATGGCCCGGACTCTGGAGCGCCTCGCCGAGAGCTGCTGCGGCGACGCGCGGCCCGATTGCCCGATCCTCGATGACCTCGCCACGGAGGATGGGCCGCGCTTAACTCGAACATCGAGTCGCGGTCTGGGTCAGCGGAGACCTGTGCGGAGGGTGTGTGAATGACGGGTTTAATACCGGAGGTGGACGCTCGGCGTAAGCTTGTCGCCAACGAGCAGGCGAAGCCGACGGCGACTTATATCAATGGCTTGTCCATCGCTGTCTTCGCTGTCGGCGGCCTCTCGCCCTTCATCACGGCCCCTGGTATCGTCACGGAGCAACATGGCTTCCTTGTCGGCGCTCTCATTCTGCTCGGCGTTTGCTCGTTGTCGAGTAGTACCCCACATCTGGTGGCACGATCCCGTCTCGGGAATCTGGACCCATGACGACATTTCAGTTCGTAAGTTTCCTCGCTGTTCCGCTTGCGGGGCTTGCCCTTGGATTTGGCATGTTGTGGCTGACCGGCAAGGCGCATTGAGCAGTCGAACAACGTCCAAAATCATCGATCCAAGGCGGTTCGGAGTTTCGCGCGACAAGCGCGGCCGTTGACGCCGCGTCTGGCCCCGGCTTTGCTGGAACGGCCCAGTCTCTCGCCGAGACCTCAAGGCCACGAAAGCCCCGGACCCATGCCCGCCCTCGAACGGATCCGCGCCTTCGCCGACACGATGACCGCGTGGCGGCACGATCTCCACGCCCACCCGGAGCTGCTCTACGACGTGGAGCGGACGGCGGGGTTCGTGGCGGACCAGCTCCGGGCCTTCGGCTGCGACACGGTGGAGACCGGCATCGGCCGGACCGGCGTGGTCGGGGTGATCCGCGGCAACGGCCGGAGCTCGAACCGCGCCATCGGGCTGCGCGCCGACATGGACGCCCTTCCGATCCAGGAGGTCCGGGACCTGCCCTACCGCTCCACGGTGCCGGGCACGATGCACGCCTGCGGCCATGACGGGCACACCACGATGCTGCTCGGGGCGGCCAAGTACCTCGCCGAGACCCGGGACTTCGACGGCGCCGCGGTGCTGATCTTCCAGCCGGCCGAGGAGGGCGGCGGCGGCGGAGAGGCGATGGTCGAGGACGGCCTGATGGAGCGGTTCGGGATCGAATCGGTCTACGGGATGCACAACATCCCCGGCATGGCGGTCGGCACTTTCGCGATCCGGCCGGGGCCGATCATGGCGTCCACCGACCGCTTCACCCTGACCATCGAGGGGCGGGGCGGCCACGCGGCGCTGCCGCAGAACGCCGTCGACAGCGTGCTGGTGGCGAGCCACGTGATCATCGCCCTGCAGAGCATCGTCGCGCGCAACCTCGATCCACTCGAATCCGCCGTGGTCTCGGTCTGCGCGCTCGAGGCCGGCGAGGCGTTCAACGTGCTGCCGCAGAGCGTGACCATGCGGGGCACCCTGCGCACGCTGTCCCAGGCGGTGCGCAGCCAGGTCAAGGCACGGATCGAAACCCTGGTGACCGAGGTCTCCGGGGCCTTCGGCGCCACCGGCGTGGTCGAATACGGGTCGAGCTACCCGGTCACCGAGAACCACCCGGCCGAAACGGAGTTCATGGCCGGCGTGGCCGAGGCGCTGGTCGGCGTGGAGAATGTCGACCGGACCGTCGCGCCGATGATGACGGCGGAGGACTTCTCCTACATGCTCGGCCGCCGCCCCGGCGCCTACATGTTCATCGGTAACGGCGACAGTGCCTCGCTCCACCACCCGCACTACGATTTCAACGATTCCGCGACCCCGTACGGGGCGTCGCTGTGGGCGCGCCTGATCGAGGCGGCGCTGCCCCGGACGGTTTGACCGGCGGCGTGACGGACGGCGCGGGCCCGGCGGGCCCGGACCCTATCCCGCTCCCGACCCTGCGGCAGGCCGTCCCGGTCTGGATGCGGGTGGCGGCCCTGTCGTTCGGCGGCCCCGCCGGGCAGATCGCCGTGATGCACCGCATCCTGGTGGACGAGCGGCGCTGGATCTCCGAGCGGCGCTTCCTGCACGGGCTCGGCTTCTGCACGCTCCTGCCCGGCCCGGAGGCGCAGCAACTCGCGACCTATATCGGCTGGCTGATGCACGGCCCCGCCGGCGGCCTCGTCGCGGGCGGGCTGTTCGTGCTGCCGGGGTTGCTCGCCCTGATGGGCCTGAGCTGGCTCTACGTTCTGTACGGCGCGGTCGACCTCGTCGCCGGACTGTTCTTCGGGCTCAAGGCGGCGGTGCTCGCCATCGTGCTGCACGCGCTCTGGCGCCTCGGCGGCCGGGCTTTGCGCGGACGGGCGGATCGGCTCATCGCGGCGGCCGCCTTCGTGGCGATCTTCGTCCTGGCGGTGCCGTTCCCTCTGGTCGTGGTCGCGGCGGGCGCCCTCGGCCTCGTGCTGGGACGCAGGCCCGCGCCGGCCTCCGCCGAAACCGAGGCGGGCGATGAGGGCGGGTTCCTGATCGGCCAGGCGATGTTGTCGCGCGAGCGTGCGGGGCCGGAGGAATCCCTGCGCGTCGCCGCCCTGTGGCTGGCGATCTGGCTCCTGCCGGTGGCCGCCCTGCTGCTCCTGCCCGGGCCGCCCCCGGTCTTCGGGCAGGTGGCCGTATTCTTTGCCAAGATGGCGGTCGTGACCTTCGGGGGGGCCTACGCGGCGCTCGCCTACGTCGCCCAGCAGGCGGTGGAGCATTACGGCTGGCTGCGGCCCGGTGAGATGCTCGACGGGCTGGGGCTCGCCGAGACCACCCCGGGGCCGCTGATCATGGTGCTCCAGTTCGTCGGTTTCCTGGCCGGCTATCGGGCGCCCGGCACCCTGCCGCCGCTGCTGGCGGGAACGCTGGCCGGGCTGCTGACGACCTGGGTCACCTTCGCGCCATGCTTCCTCTGGATCTTCGCCGGGGCACCGCTGATCGGGCGCCTGCGCGGCAGCCGCCTGCTGGCCGGCGCGCTGTCGGCGATCACAGCCGCGGTGGCGGGGGTGATCCTCAACCTCGCGGTCTGGTTCGGGCTGCGGACGCTGTTTTCCGAGGTCCGGTCGGTGCCGCTCGGGCCGCTGCGCCTCGACCTGCCCGTGCCCGCCAGCCTCGATCCCGCCGCCCTGGTGCTGACGCTGGCGGCGGTGCTGGCGGTGTTCCGGTTCGGCCTCGGGGCGCTGCCGACCCTGGCGCTGTGTGCCGGGGCCGGGATGCTGCTGCGGCTGTCGGGCTTGGCCTGACCGGCGCGGTCAGGCCCCGTAGCGGGCCTTGAGCAGCGCGTAGGTCAGCCGGGCGGTCTGGACCTCGCCGCCCTCCGGCCGTCCCGGCTTGGTCGCGGGGTTCCAGCCGTAGAGGTCGAAATGGCCGTGCGCCTTGGTCTTCGGGGCGAAGCGGCGCAGGAACAAGGCCGCGGTGATCGCCCCGGCGAACGGGCCGCCCGAGACGTTGTTGAGGTCGGCGACCTTGGAGTCGAGCAGGCTCGCGTAGGGGGCGTGGAGCGGCATCCGCCAGATCGGGTCGATCGCGCGCCGCCCCGCCTCCGAGACGGAGGCCGCCAGGGCCTCGTCCTCGGTGAAGAACGCCGGCAGATCCGGCCCGAGCGCCACCCGGGCGGCGCCCGTCAGGGTCGAGAAGTCGAGGATCAGCGCGGGCTCCTCGGCGTCTGCGAGCGCCAGCGCGTCGGCCAGGATCAGCCGCCCCTCCGCGTCGGTGTTGCCGATCTCGACGCTCAAGCCCGCCCGGCTGGGCAGCACGTCGCTGGGGCGGAAGGCGTTGCCCGAGACCGCGTTCTCCACCGCCGGGATCAGCACGCGCAGGCGGACCCGCAGGCCCCCGCCCATGATCATGTCGGCGGCCGCCAGCGCCACCGCGGCACCGCCCATGTCCTTCTTCATCAGCAGCATCGCGGCGGAGGGTTTTATGTCGAGCCCGCCGGTGTCGAAGGCGACGCCCTTGCCGACCAGGGTCACCCGCGGCGCGTCCGCCGGTCCCCAGGTCAGGTCGATCAGGCGTGGCGCCCGGGGCGAGGCGACCCCGACGGCGTGGATCAGGGGGAATTCCCGCGCGAGCGCCTCGCCTTGCGTCACGTCGATCGACGCCCCGTGGCGCTCGGCCAGCGACCGGGCGGCGGCCTCGATCTCGGCGGGTCCGAGATCGTTGGCGGGGGTGTTGATCAGGTCGCGGCCCATCGCCACCGCGGCGGCGACCCGCGCGACCTCGGCCCCGTCGATCCCGGCCGGCGCCGCCAGCCGCGCCTTCGTCCCCCCGGAGGTCCGGTACCGGCCGAAGCGGTAGCTGCCCATCAGCCAGGCCAGCGCGGCCTCGGCCGGGTCGGGGGCGTTCTCCAGGCGAAACGTCTTGTCTGGAAGCAGGGCGGGTAGCTTGCCGGCGATCAGTCGGTCATAGGTGGCCGCCTCCGGATCGCCGAGGCCGAACAGCACCCGCGCGAGACCACCGTCCGGGCCCGGCAGCAGCGCCAGGCTCCCGGCCTTCGGCTTGAAGCCGATTGTTTGCGCGAAACGCCTGTGCGCCGGTTCCAGGGCCGCTTCGGCCTCGCTCCAGGACGCCGTCGTCACCAGGGTGACCGGAACGGACGGCGTGTCGGCGGGCAGCAGGGCGGCGTGCGTCGCGGGGATGTCGGCCTGGGTCATGTGCCTCTCGTGCGGCGGTCGGGCCGGCAGCGGCTTAACCGGTGGTTAGGGTTAACGCTCTATCACCGGCCGGCCGGGAGGGTGAAGCGTGGGTCGGAGCCCGCCCGGCCAGTGCCGGCGGAGCGCACCATGATGACGGCCCCGATCCGGGTCACCACGACCCTGGCTTCCACCCGCGGCCTCGCCGCCGCGGCCATCGTGGCGCTGGGCCTCGCCGGCTGCAACACCCGTTCCCCCGAGACCACCGGCTCGATCGGCGATGTCACCGTTCGGTCGGTCGCGCCGCGCCAGGAGGTCGCCTCACGCCAGGATCTCGACGGGCTGGCCGAACGCTTCAACGTCAATCCGGGCGACGGACGCGCGGCCCTTGCGTATGCCCGCGCCCTCCGGTCGAACGACCAGGCGGCCCAGGCCTCCGCGGTGCTGCAGCAGGCGGCCCTGCGCAACCCGCGCGACACCTTCATCCTCGGCGCCTACGGCAAGTCGCTGGTGGAGGCCGGTCGCTACCGCGAGGCGATCGACGTCCTCGCCAACGCCCATTCCCCGGCCTCGCCCGACTGGCGCATCCTGTCGGCGCAGGGCTCGGCCTCCGCGCAACTCGGTGAGCAGGCCCGGGCCCAGAGCTTCTACGAGGCCGCGCTCAAGATCCGGCCGAACGAGCCGTCGCTGCTGTCGAATCTCGGCCTGTCCTACGCGCTGTCGCGCAACCTCGACCAGGCCGAGCAGACCCTGCGGCTCGCCGCCGACCAACCCGGAGCCGACGCCCGCGTCCGCGCGAACCTCGCCCTCGTGCTCGGCCTGAAAGGCCGATTCGCCGACGCCGAGACCGTCCTGCGCCGGGACATGGGTCCCGATGAGGCCGCCTCCAACGTGGCGTCCCTGCGCAAGCTCGCCGCTCAGCCGAATCGGTTCAAGGCGTTGTCGGGGGCTCCGACGCCGGAGCGGGGGTGACGGCTATCCCGCGACGGTGACCGTCCGGAGCTGCCGCGCGCCTTCCGGATCCCGCTGCGGGCTATGATGCTTCCGGTTCGCCGACGCATGAGGGCATCCGTCGGGCCCAGGCGGGTTTCCCCCTCCCACAGAAGGGGAGGGGAGGTCCGTGCGGCTGCCGTCCCGCTTCCCGGCACGATGCGCGCCTTCCCCCGGGATGCTGCGGCACGGAACCCGCTCCGGCGCCCGACAGGGTAGCGCGGCTGTCATCGCAACCCGGTAGCGGCCAGATTCGAAAAGTTCTATATCGGGATCTGGCTGCGCCGCGCGGCTCCACGGGCGTCCAAATCGCCCCCGCGCATCGTCCTGCCCGGGCACTCCCGGGGCGGCGCGCGCCCGTCGGGCGCTACACAGGCCGAACACAGACTTCGTAGCGCAGGTTTTGCCTGCGCGTGTTCGACAACCCGCAGCGAGGATTGAACCAGCCGTGCCATCACTCGACAGCTACAAGGCCCGCCAGACGCTCGAAGCCGGCGGCAAGACCTACACCTACTACTCGATCCCCGAGGCCGAGAAGAACGGCCTCGCCTCCGCCACGGCGCTGCCCTTCTCCATGAAGGTGCTGCTGGAGAACCTGCTGCGCTTCGAGGATGACCGCTCCGTCCGCAAGGCCGACATCGCCGCGACGGTCGGCTGGCTCGCCGAGAAGGGCAAGGCCGAGGTCGAGATCGCCTTTCGGCCCGCCCGGGTGCTGATGCAGGACTTCACCGGCGTCCCGGCCGTGGTCGATCTGGCGGCCATGCGCGACGCCATGGTGGCGCTCGGCGGCGACCCGCAAAAGATCAACCCGCTGGTGCCGGTGGATCTGGTCATCGACCACTCGGTGATCGTCGACGAGTTCGGCACCCCCAAGGCGCTGGCCGACAACGTCGCGCTGGAATACTCGCGCAACGGCGAGCGCTACACCTTCCTGAAGTGGGGCCAATCGGCCTTCGACAACTTCTCCGTGGTCCCCCCGGGCACCGGCATCTGCCACCAGGTAAACCTGGAATACCTGGCCCAGACCGTCTGGACGAAGTCCGAGGACGGGGCCGAGATCGCCTATCCCGATTCGCTGGTCGGCACCGATTCGCACACCACCATGGTCAACGGCATGGCGGTGCTGGGCTGGGGCGTCGGCGGCATCGAGGCCGAAGCGGCCATGCTCGGCCAGCCGCTCTCGATGCTGATCCCCGAGGTCGTGGGCTTCAAGCTGTCGGGCAAGCTGCCCGAGGGCACCACCGCCACCGACCTGGTGCTCACCGTCACCCAGATGCTGCGCAAGAAGGGCGTGGTCGGCAAGTTCGTGGAGTTCTACGGCCCCGGCCTCGACGACATGGCGGTCGCCGACCGGGCCACGATCTCCAACATGGCCCCCGAATACGGCGCCACCTGCGGCTTCTTCCCGATCGACCGGCGCACCATCGACTTCCTGAAAGTCACCGGCCGCGCCGACGACCGGATCGCCCTGGTGGAGGCCTACGCCAAGGCGCAGGGCATGTGGCGCGACGCGAACACGCCCGACCCGGTCTTCACCGATTCGCTGCAGCTCGACATGGGCGAGGTCCGGCCTTCGCTGGCCGGCCCGAAGCGCCCGCAGGACCGGGTGCTGCTCGACGCCGCCAAGCCGGGCTTCGCGGCCTCGATGGAGACCGAGTTCAAGAAGGCCGCCGACCTCGCCAGCCGCTACGCGGTCGAGGGCACGAACTTCGACATCGGGCACGGCGACGTGGTGATCGCGGCGATCACCAGCTGCACCAACACGTCGAACCCCTCCGTGATGATCGGCGCGGGCCTGCTCGCCCGCAACGCCGTCGCCAAGGGCCTGCGCTCCAAGCCGTGGGTGAAGACCTCGCTCGCCCCCGGCTCGCAGGTCGTCGGCGAGTATCTCGAGAAGTCCGGCCTGCAGGAGCCCCTCGACGCGCTGGGCTTCAACCTCGTCGGCTTCGGCTGCACCACCTGCATCGGCAATTCCGGGCCGCTGCCGGAGGCGATCTCCAAGGCGATCAACGACAACGACATCGTGGCCGCCGCGGTGCTCTCGGGCAACCGCAACTTCGAGGGCCGGGTGAACCCCGACGTGCGGGCGAACTACCTCGCCTCGCCGCCGCTCGTCGTCGCCTACGCGCTCGCCGGCTCGATGCAGATCGACATCACCACCGAGCCGCTGGGCCACGGCTCCGACGGCAAGCCGGTCTACCTGCGGGACATCTGGCCGTCGTCCGCGGAGGTGCAGCAGTTCATCGAGGAGAACATCACCTCGGAGCTGTTCAAGCGCCGCTACGCCGACGTGTTCGGTGGCGACCAGAACTGGAAGGACGTCGAGGTCACCGAGGCCGAGACCTTCGCGTGGAACCCCGGCTCCACCTACGTGCAGAACCCCCCTTACTTCGTCGGCATGGAGAAGACGCCCAAGCCCGTGGAGGACATCGAGGACGCCCGCATCCTCGGGCTCTTCCTCGACTCGATCACCACCGACCACATCTCGCCCGCGGGCAACATCCGGGCGGCCTCGCCGGCCGGCGAGTACCTGCAGGCCCACCAGGTCCGGGTGCAGGACTTCAACCAGTACGGCACAAGGCGCGGCAACCACGAGGTGATGATGCGGGGCACCTTCGCCAACATCCGCATCAAGAACCAGATGGTCCGGGATCCGTCCGGCACCGTGGTCGAGGGTGGCTGGACGCTGTTCCAGCCGTCCGGCGAGAAGATGTTCATCTACGACGCGGCGCAGAGATACGCCGAGAGCGGCACGCCGCTCGTCGTCTTCGCCGGCAAGGAGTACGGCACCGGCTCGTCGCGCGATTGGGCGGCCAAGGGCACGAAGCTGCTCGGCATCCGCGCCGTGGTGGCCGAGAGCTTCGAGCGCATCCACCGCTCGAACCTCGTCGGCATGGGCATCGTCCCGCTGGTGTTCCAGGGCGAGACCTCCTGGGCGTCGCTCGGCCTGAAGGGCGACGAGACCGTCACCATCAAGGGCCTGTCGGGTGAGCTGAAGCCGCGCCAGACCCTGGTTGCGGCGATCACCGCGGCCGACGGGTCGAAGATGGAGGTGCCGCTCACCTGCCGGATCGATACGCTCGACGAGCTGGAATACTTCCGCAACGGCGGCATCCTGCCCTACGTGCTGCGCTCGCTCGCGGCCTGATCCACGACGGGCGGCGTCCGCGCCGCCCACTCGGTCTTTCAGAGGCGGCGCCCCCGGGGCGCCGCCTTCTTTTTGGCTTGGATGAGCACGTTTCGTTTGCGCACAACCTTGTTTGACGCGGCCAGCGCCCCATAACCCGGCTCCTGAAGCCAGGATGGGACCCCCGATGAAGCATCTCAGCAAGACCCTCGCCGCCGCCGGATTGACGGCCCTCCTGTCGAGCGCGGCCTTCGCCGCCCAGGTCGAGCGCGTCCGCGGCACCATCGACAAGGCCGAGGGCACCACCCTCACGATCAAGACCGAGGACGGCAAGTCCGAGACCGTGGATGTCGGCGGCGCGAAGTTCGCCTGGGTGGTCCCGTCGAGCCTCGATGCGATCAAGGACGGCGTCTTCATCGGCACCGCCACCAAGGGCGAGAACCCGATGACCGCACTCGAAGTCGTGCTGTTCCCCGAGTCGATGCGCGGCACCGGCGAGGGCCATTACGGCTGGGACACGATCACCGACCAGACCGGCGGCGCCGGCTCGAAGGTGAAGAGCGCCATGACCAACGGCACCGTGAAAGCCGAGACCGCCAACGCCCCCAAGGTGAAGAGCGCGATGACCAACGGCACCGTGAAGGCCGACAAGGCGGCGTCGGGCGGTGAGCGCACCCTGACGGTGAGCTACGGCAAGGACGGGTCCAAGGAGATCGTGGTGCCGGCCTCGGCGCCGATCGTCGCCTTCGAGCCGGCCGACAAGGCGATCCTGGCCCCCGGCTCCAAGGTTTTCGCAGTCGTCGCCAAGGACGGCGCCAAGGCCGAGGGCAAGCTCGTGGCGGTCGGCAAGGACGGCCTGACCCCGCCGATGTAAGGTTTGGGAGTCTCGCGCGCCGCGGTCGGCACGGCTGGCTGCGGCGCGCGGGTTGTTCATCGACGCGGGCGTTCTCTTGGTTCCCGGGGCATGGCCGGCCGCGCGGAGGGTTCTGTGGCAACGCTCGCTGTCGCGGGACACCGGCGGCGATCGCACACATCGTCGGCACGAAGCGGCGTTGCGCACCAGCGAGAGATTTGTCGCCCACGCGCTGAGGCTGGCGACAGCTCCGAACCGCGCTGGATTTGTCGACAACCGACGAAGAATAATATTATTAGGGTGTGGAACCGTTTTTCATAGAAAAATATGTGAGAACGGATTGGTGAGATCTACGAAATATCTACTATGACGCCCGTATCTACGCCGTGGTCCAGGCTATTTTGGCCGTTGATGTTTTCGCGATGATACGAGATATCCTGGATCGAGTTTTCAAGATGCGGGATCGGCACGATGAAATTGTTGCGTGACGCAAAAATTCTCGTGAAATTTGCCATTCCGCTCGTCATCGTGGCTTTGGCCGCCGGAGGATTGATCGTCTACGCGCGTGCGAGTCTGATCGCCCAATCGGCCCAGACCCGGCAGATCGTCGATGTCCAGGCCAACCGCCTCGCGATGATCCTCGGCCTCCAGATCGATTTCGGTGAGATCGCCGTCCAGGCGCGCAACCTCGTCCTCGAAACGCGCGAGTCGCAGATGGCGGGGTACCAGACCCTCATCAAGCAGAACACGGCGCACGCGTTCAGCTTGCTCGATGCCCTGATGCAGATGGCCGACACGCCCGCGCGGCGCTCGGCCGGGGAGACATTGCGGCAGATCCTGACGGCGTTCGGTGCGGTGGTCGACCGGGTCGCCGCGAGCGCGGAGCGCGGGGAGGCCGAAGCCGCCAGCGCCATCCTGCTGGCCGAGGGCAATCCGCTCCGGGCCAAGCTGGTGGAGATGATACAGGCTCGGGTCGATGTCCTGAAAGGCGACCTTCAACGGGAGCGGGACGAGTCCGAGGAGGTGGCCTCCCGGGCGACCCTTCTCCTGGTCGCGGCGGCAACAATCGGCCTTGCCGTCGCCATCGGGGCGGGCGTCGCCGTGGTCGTTCTCGGCGTGACGGCCCCGCTCAAACGGCTGGTCCAGACCCTCGAGCGCATGGGGCGCGGAGAGACCGACAGCGAGATCCTCGAGGCCGCCCGCGGCGACGAAATCGGTGCCGTCGGGCGCGCCGTGGAAGGGATCAAGCGCTTGGTCGCCGCGGAGGCTGCCGAGCAGGCCGAGATCCGGCGTCGCGCCGATCAGGCAGCCTCGTCCGAGCGCAGGCGTGCCCGTGCCGAGCTGGCCGACAGCTTCGAGCAGACCATGGTCGGCATCGTCGACACCGTCTCGACATCGGCGAGCGCGCTGCAGACAGCCGCCCAGGACATGACCGACACCGCCAGCCTGGCGGCGATGCAGGCCGCCACCGTCGCCTCGGCGGCCGAGGAGGCGGCCGGGAACGTCCAGACGGTCGCGGCCGCCGCGGAACAGCTCGGAACCTCGGTGCAGGAGATCGGACGTCAGGTCACGGGCTCGGCCGGGCTCACCCGGATCGCGGCCCAGGAGGCCGGGCAGACCACCAAGCTGGTTCAGGCCCTGAGCCAGACCTCGGCGAAGATCGGCGAGATGGTCGGGCTGATCGCCGACATCGCCAACCGGACCAACCTGCTGGCGCTCAACGCCACCATCGAGGCGGCGCGCGCCGGCGAGGCGGGGCGGGGCTTCGCCGTGGTGGCGACGGAGGTCAAGGCGCTCGCCGGCCAGACCGCCCGGGTCACGGACGAGATCACCGGCCAGGTCGGCGCGATCAGGGCCGTGACCGAGAATGCCGTGGCGGCCATCGGTGGGATCACCAGCCGCATCGGCGAGATCGACGGCGTCACCGCCAGCATCGCGGCCGCGGTCGAGCAGCATTGTGCCGCGACCCAGGAGATCGTCCGCAACGTCTCCGAGGCCGCGCTGGGGACCGGTGCGGTCACGAGCAACATCGTCGGCGTCGCGGATGCGTCCGAGCGGACCGGGGCGGCCGCGACCCAGGTCCTGGGGGCGGCCGCCACGCTCTCGGACCAGTCCGGGCGCCTGAACGCCGAGGTGTCCCGCTTCCTCGCTGGAATCCGGGCCGCCTGAGGCGGACCCGGTGTCTGGCAGCCGTCAGCCCGCGAGGGCGACGGTGTAGTCGGCTTCGGTCTTCGCGCGGATCTCGTCCTCGGTGACGCCGTCGGCGAGCTCGATCAGTTTCATGCCGCCGTCGCCCTTCTTGTCGATCTCGAACACCCCGAGATCGGTGATCACGAGGTCGACCACCTGGGTTCCGGTGAGCGGCAGGTCGCAGGCCTTGAGCAGCTTTGCGCTTTCGGTGCCGTCCTTGTTCTTGGCGACGTGCTCCATCACCACGATGACGCGCTTCACCCCGGCGACGAGGTCCATCGCGCCGCCCATCCCCTTCACCATCTTGCCGGGGATCATCCAGTTGGCGAGGTCGCCGTTGCCGGCCACCTGCATGGCGCCGAGGATCGACAGGTTGATGTGCCCGCCCCGGATCATCCCGAAGGAATCCGCCGACGAGAAGTAGCTCGTGGTCGGCAGCGCCGTGATCGTCTGCTTGCCGGCGTTGATCAGGTCCGGGTCTTCCTCGCCCTCGTACGGGAAGGGGCCCATGCCGAGCATGCCGTTCTCGGATTGCAGCTGCACCGACATGCCGTCGGGGATGTAGTTCGACACCAGCGTGGGGATGCCGATGCCGAGGTTCACGTAGAAGCCGTCTTCCAGTTCCTTGGCGGCGCGCGCCGCCATCTGCTCGCGGGTCCAGGCCATCGTTCTATTCCCTTTCCCTCGACTAGTGGGGGCCGCCGCCGGCGGCGGCCGCCGGCGTGCTGTCGCCGCGCTTGCGCGTGGTGCGCTGCTCGATCCGCTTCTCGCGCGCGCCGACGTCGATGATCCGCTTCACGAAGATGCCGGGGGTGTGGATCGTGTCCGGGTCGATGGTGCCCGGCTGCACGAGGTGCTCCACCTGCGCCACCGTCATCGTGGCCGCCGTGGCCATCATCGGGTTGAAGTTGCGGGCGGTCATCCGGTAGCGGAGGTTGCCCTCGGTATCGCCGGTATGGGCGTGCACGATGGCGAGGTCCGCGAACAGCCCGCGCTCCATCACGTAGTGCTCGCCGTCGAACTCCCGCACCTCCTTGCCCTCGGCGACCTTGGTGCCGACGCCGGTCTTGGTGAAGAAGGCCGGAATGCCGGCGCCGCCCGCGCGGATGCGCTCGGCCAGGGTCCCCTGCGGGTTGAACTCGATCTCCAACTCGCCTCCGAGATACTGCCGGGCGAACTCCTTGTTCTCGCCGACATAGGACGAGATCATCTTGCGCACCTGCCGGGTGTCCAGGAGCTTGCCCAGGCCGACCCCGTCGATGCCGGCATTGTTCGACACGATGGTCAGGCCCTTGACGCCCGAGGCGCGCACCGCCTCGATCAGCTCGTCGGGGATGCCGCAGAGGCCGAACCCGCCGCACATGACCATCATGTCGTCGCGCAGCAGGCCGGCCAAGGCCGCGGTGGGATCCGTGTAGACCTTCTTCATCGAACCGTCCTTTTCTCGTCCGGTCTGGCCCGGTCGAAATCTTGGGAACTACGTTTCCTCGGCCCGCTGTCCCCGATTCCGCGGCCGAAATCCAGTGCCGGTGCACACGGCCCGCATGGTGTCCGGGGCGATCCGTAACCCGCGAGCCTGGGGAGAGCGGGGTCGCCGGGCGGGGCCCCCGCAGACAAGGCGTCCCGAGCGCGCTATGAGGTTAACGCAACGAGCAGACCCTACCGGGCCGCGACGGCTTGAGGGGGCTGGCGCCGCACCCGGCCCCTGGCCGCGCCTGCGGCTCGCCCATCCGGAGCATGATGTCGCCGCGCCGCCCCATCTTCGTTGCCGCCCTTGGATGCCTGGTCCTCGCAGGGCTCGGCCTGCAGGACTGGTCGGTCGACGGCGGCCGGGCGATGACCTTCGCGGGTTCCGCACTCGATGAGTACGGCCTCGCGCTGACCGCCGAGGGGCCCGCGCACCTCACGCTCCTCCCGATTCCCCGCCTCAGCCTCGAGCGTGTCCGCCTCGCTGCCGGATCCGCCGGGTCGACGCTTGCGGAGGGCGGCCGCCTGACGATCGAGCTCGATCCGATCGGCCTGCTCGCCGGCCGCGCCGCCCTTGGCGGGTTGCGGCTCGACGCGGCGCGCCTGTCGCCGGATGCCGCCGCCTGGCGCGAGCCACTGGCGCGGCTGGCCGGACGGATGCGGGCGGGCGCGACCCAGCACCCGCGCCGGATCGCCCTCAACGGCGCCCGGGTCGGCGACGGCACGGACGCCCGGGACATCGACATCGATCTCGCCTGGCCGTTTTGGAGCGCGACCGCCGAGGCCCATGCCAGCATGACCTGGCGGGGCGTGCCGACACGGATCGCCCTGGCCCACATGCTGCCGGCCTATATCGCGCAGGGCCTGCGCACGCCGTTCACGGCGACGGTGACTTGGCCGGATGGCAGCCTGGCGGCCGAGGGGACGGCAGGACCGCCATCCGACGGCGGCGGCCTGCCGGTCCTGGCCGGGCGCGCCCGGTTCGAGAGCCGTGCGCTCCCCAGGACCCTGGCCTGGCTCGGGCGCGACGCACCGCTCGCCGCCCTCGCCGGCACCTTCTCGCTCGACGGACGGTTCGAGACCGGGGACAGGTCGGTGTCGTGGCCGAGCCTGCGAGTGGGGCTCGGCGACGACGTCCTGGATGGGGCCGGCGCCGTGACTCTCGGGGCGGAGCCCGAGCCGCGCCTCTCGGTCCAGGCCACCCTGGCGGCCGAGACGCTCAACCTGTCGCCGCTTCTCGCCGACCTGATCCGGCTGTTCCAGGCCGAGCCGGCCTCCCTGGCGCTGGGACCACTGACCGGTGGCGATCTCGACCTGCGCCTCTCCGCGGCCGAGGGCCGCGTCGGGCCGGTCCTGGCACAGGACCTCGCCGCCAGCATCCTGGTGCGGGACGCGGCCGTGGAGGTCGCGGTGAACCGGGCGCGCGTGCAGGACGGCATGCTCAAGGGGCGCGTGACCCTGGCGAGCGCCGCGGATCCGGCCGAGACCGACGTGCGGATGCAGGGTAGCCTCGACCGGGTCGATATCGGTTCCCTGCTGGGCGAGATCGGCGCGGGACGCTGGCTGAGCGGCCCGCTGCAGGGCCAGTTCAGCCTGGAGGGTAGCGCCCGCGACAGCGGCTCCCTGCTCGCCAGCCTCGGCGGCCGCGCGACCCTCTCGGTCGATGGCGGTGCGATCACGGGGCTCGACCTGGCGGAGCTCGTCCACCGCAACGGTGCGGTGCCCACCGGGGCGCTGGCGCGCCGGAACGGCCGGACCGCCTTCGAGCGTGCCGCGATCACCCTGCGCTTCTCCGACGGGATCGGCGAGTTCGCCGAATCCGGCCTGCGGGGCCCGAGCGTCGGGGCGAGCCTGCAGGGTCAGGTGTCGCTGCCGGGCCGGCGGATCGCGGCCCGGGGCGACTTGGCGCTGCGACCGCTGGCCGACCTCCCGGGCCGCGGGCTGCTGTTCGAGGTGACGGGTCCGTTGGATGCCCCCACGGCGCAGATCGTGTCTCAAGGCGAGGCGATGCTGTCCGATCCCTTCAAGGTGCCGGCCGCCCTCGGGCTGAGCGGTGCCGCCCGCGCCTACGCACCCTGACCCCGATCTCCGCGCCTGCCGCCCGACCCTGAGCTCCGGCCCCGAACCCCTCCGTGACC
>NZ_VRVA01000189.1:0-6851 GCF_008039945.1 Methylobacterium sp. WL64 | reverse complement strand
CCGCCGAGGGCGAGGCCGACATCCGCACCGTCGTCGATACCGCGCGCCTCGCAGGCCGCAGTCCCTTCGGCACCATTCTCAAGACCATCGGCGCCTGAAACCAGCCATCAATGGCGTGGGTAATTACCAGGACTGGATCGAGCAGCAATTGAAGTACGCTGCCTGACGCAGGTTAGAGAAGTCAGGGCTGCGACTGTGCAACTTCACACCGTTGTGAAGGAGAGCCAGCGTGGCGCACTACACGATTGATACCGATGACGATGACCTGCTTGTCGAGGGCGACTATGGCGAGGGTCTGACATGCGCCTCGACTGCCAGACGCATGGCGCTATCCGCGCTCCCCGACATGGCCAGGGACAAGCTACCTGACGGCGATCGCCGCACGTTCAGAGCGATAGTCCGAGACGACAATGGCCAAGAGATCTACACCGCGACGCTCACGCTCGTCGGTGAGTGGAAGATCGCCTCTCCTGCTTCCTAAGCCGCCGCATCGTGCCGGCAATATTAGCTCAGCACCCTGAATTCGCGCAGCTTCTAGAAAGCGCATGGGGTCTGACCCCTCCGCGCAATTCCGTGCCCTGGGCCACGATACGGAGGCGGAGATGGCGCGCGAACTCAAGACCGGCAAGGCGCAGGGCGTCACGGCAGAGGACTTCAACGAGCGCGTGAAACGCCTGCTCGCGGACAAGCCAGAGCCGCGCAAGGCAGAGCCGAAAAGCAGAAGCTTCAAGCCGGGCAGGCCATCCACGAATAACTGACGGCTGACTTCAAAGGAGATCGCACCGGTTGGGCAGCCATAAAATCGCGGCATGTCCCTTTTCTGAGCCGAGCAGCCCCAGGGGCTTTTTCCCGTTGACTGTCCATCCGCAGCACAGCACCAAGGCACGTCCCCACAAGGGATACCATCGGCCCGATCCGCATATTCCCCCCCGAGTGTGGGTTGGACCGGTGGGCCTTATGCACCTGCGCCGGACAGTGGGCTGCCTCGTGATCGGGGCGGGCAGCCCGCTCTCGGTCAGGCGCCTTTGCCCCACCGCGCGAGCGCTGCCTAGGCATCAGCCCGGCTTTCCCAGATCTGGTAGGCTGTCTGGGGGCTCAGAAAGGTGGCCGTGGCGACGGATGCAATGTTCTCGCCCCGCTCTAGGCACACAATCACCACCCATTTCGGCCGTTCGTCGTCTGCCAGTCGGGACCAACAAAAACGGCGGCATTGTTGGCAGGCCCTAGTGTCCTGCGCCTGAAGTTTGTGACAATGTGGGGGCTGTTGGGAGGTGCCGATGGCCTACCGCGTGCTCACCCCGCTCGACCTCAGCGCCGAGGAACGAGCCGAGCTTGAGAGCTGGGCTCGCCGCCGCAAGACAGCCCAGGGGCTCGCCCTGCGCGCGAGGATCGTGCTGCGGGCTGCCGACGGGCTGAACAACACGAGCATCGCGGCCGAGTTGGCCACCGGCAAGCACACGGTCGGCAAGTGGCGCGAACGGTTCGCCAGCGCGGGCACGGACGGGCTCCTCGACGAGCCTCGCTCGGGGGCACCGCGCCGGATCGGCGACGAACAGGTCGCCGAACTCATCGACCGCACGCTCTCTGAGCGGCCGCCGGGCGCCAGCCACTGGAGCCGGCGCAGCATGGCCAAGGCCGGTGGCGTGTCGGGCACGACGGTCGGGCGTGTGTGGCGGGCGTTTGGCCTGCAGCCGCATCGGTCCGAGACCTTCAAGCTCTCGACCGACCCATTCTTTGCCGAGAAGGTGCGCGACATCGTCGGGCTCTATCTGGCTCCACCCGCCCGCGCCCTGGTTCTCTGCGTGGACGAGAAGTCCCAGGTGCAGGCGCTCGATCGCACGCAGCCGCTGTTGCCACTGCGGCCCGGGCAGGCCGAGCGGCACACCCACGACTATGCCCGGCACGGCACCACCAGCCTGTTTGCCGCGTTCGACGTGAAGGCCGGGACGGTGATCGGGCAGTGCTATCCGCGTCACCGCGCCAGCGAGTTCCGCCGCTTCCTGGACGAGATCGAGGCGGTGGTGCCGGCCGAGCTCGACGTGCACTTGGTGCTCGACAACTCGGCGACGCACAAGACCAAGCTGATCCGCGACTGGCTGACGCAGCGCCCACGCTACCACGTGCACTTCACGCCGACTTCCGCCTCGTGGACCAACCAAGTTGAGCGGTGGTTCGGCCTGCTGACGGACCGGGCAATCCGACGTGGCGTGCACTGTTCGGTGGAGGAGCTTGAACGCGACATCCGCGCGTTCATCGAGGCCACGAACGCTGACCCGAAGCCATTCCGATGGGTGAAATCGGCCGATGCCATCCTGGCTAGCGTCAAGCGCTTCTGCCTGCGAACGCTCGACACAGATCCTCACAATGCACCTTTGCCACAAACTTCAGGCGCAGGACACTAGGCGGGTAGACGTGCCACGAGGTTCCGGACAGTGGTCGCGTACCAAGCGCCGCCCCGGGCCGTGCGAATGCCCCTGGCGTTCAGCGCCTTCGCGATCCCAGCCAGGGAAGTCACCCCGCTGTGCCGGATCGCTTCCACGATCGGAGAAACGTTCGCCGCGAAGGTGTCCGCCACCCGGACGGTCGCCTGGGTCCCAAGCTTCTGGGCATCCCCAAGGTTTGTGGGGTTGCCGCGCTTGGTGACCGGCTTGCCGAGCTTGATGCCGCGGCGGACTTTCCGGCCTGCGCGGGCGTCCCGGGTCCGTTTTCTGATCATCCGGCGCTCCTGATCGGCTAGGGCCTACCAGGGCTGCGAACAGCGGTCGACGCCAACCAGCACGAGGAAGATCAGCGCAGCACCGATCGCGACCGTGCCGGTGACATCCGCTCTGAACAGGCCGTGGTTGTGCTGACCGGCGAGGCTGCTCACGCTGGCGTGAACAGGACGAGTTTGCTACCGGAACGCCGACTAATATCGCGCGTAGGTTGTGCATGACGCCGAGCGACCTTCCTGAAGGCAAAGTCACGTTTCGCGGCCGCGGTTTGGCTTTCGTCCGCGACGCGCGCCTTGTCATGGAGGTGTGCCCGACCTGCTCACAATGGAATGCTCCGGAGGCAGCAGACCAAGGCGTCTGCGGCTGGTGCGCCTACATTCCCTCGCACGAGGACGTGGAGCCAGCCGAGGAGTGCGAGGCCGCAGCGTAGGATACAGGCTGTGGCTCTGAGCAGCGCCTAAACTCAGTTGTATCGTCAGAATTTGGCCTTCGCACCCAGGAACCCGAGTGGGTTGCGCGCGATCTAATTATCGGTATTTCCGATCCTGGGCCGGGAAGTGATCGACACGATGCACCGACCGGTTCGCGAGAAGGGCGCGCGCGAGAGAGAGAGAGCATGACGGACAGCAGGCCGGATGCGGCGAACAATCCATTCCTGCGCAAGCTGGAGGGTTTCGAGCCCCTGCCGGAGGCGGATAGAGCCGCACTGTTGAAGATCAGCGAGAACGCCCAGACCATCCCGGCCAGAACAGATTTGGTCCGAGAGGGCGATCCACCTGCGGGTGTGTTCTTGGTGATGGAAGGGTTCGCCTGCCGCTACAAGCAACGGGGTAACGGCACGCGCCAGATCATGGCCTACCTCGTGCCGGGTGACGCAGGAGACGTAGACGCGCCGCTGTTCAAGGCCATGGATCACTCGATCTGTACGTTGTCGGCCTGCAAGGTCGTAAGGATCGCAACCGAGACGGCGCGAGACCTACTACAGCGCCCGGCGGTCGCGTCAGCCCTGCGGAAGTCCACACTGGTGGACGAGGCAACCCTGCGCGAGTGGCTCCTGAACGTGGGCCGCCGCACGCCAGTCGAGCGGCTTGCACACTTGATCTGTGAGCTTCACTTGCGGCTGCGGGCGGTCGGGCGGGCAGACGAGAACCGCTTCGAGCTTCCGATCACCCAGCATGATCTCGCTGACACGACCGGCCAGACCGCCGTGCTCGTGAACCGCTCCCTCCGGGAACTCCGGACGCAGGGCCTGATTGAACTTCAGCAGAAGCATTTCGTGATCTTGGACCTTCCACGCCTCAAGCAACTGGCGGAGTTCAGGCCGGGGTATCTGCACCTGGGAGAGCAAGCCGCCGCATGAGCCTACGCCTACAGCCTATCCGTGTTGCCACTGGCAGCCCCGATACCGCGGGACAGTTGGTGCTGAGGGGCGACTTCATCGTGGCGGTCTTGGTGATGCTCTCAGATGAGCACGATGACGACGTGGGCAAGTGGTTTCTGGAGGCGGGCTTCGGGCGGTTGAGTACCACGACTCCGCCCACGTTCGCGGATCTCGACGCAGCACAGAGTTGGATCTTGGAGCGGCTTACGCTGGCGGAACTGGCCTGAGAACCTGATGCGCTGTGTGCCGTCAGAAGGTCACGAGGCGAATCCTCTCGCTGCTCGGCAGCATCGTTAAGGGTGAATTAACCATACCGTACGCCAAGTTGTCGCAGGGGGGAAGAACACTGCGACAGCTTCCGGAAATGCACATGCCTCGCTTCTTCATCGACACCGACGACAGCGCCCACGTCATTATCGACGAGGATGGTGCTGAGTATCGGGATCTAGCAAGCGCCGAAGATATGGCGATGCGCACCCTGCCCGAGATGGCCCAGTCGAGGCATCCTGCGCGCAACTGGCGTGAGATCTCTGCCACGGTGCGGGACGAGGCGGGCGTTATCCGCTTCCGGGCGTCATTGGCGCTGACCGTCGAGCGGGTGCGTCTTGATCGGAACGCACCGGAGAAAGCCGCGGCCTAATCGGCCCGAGGGCTCGGCTGCCGAGTCCCACTCTTCGCCAGGATGACGGCTTCAACCAGCACATCATCGACGACAGCCATACTGCTACGTGGACGCCTCGATCATCCGGCGGCGCGCCTCGGCAAGCCGCTCGTCGTGCAGATGCTCGGGCATGTCCGCGATCACCTTCTCGACGATCTTGCGCGTCGTTGACTCGTCCAGGCCGAGGCCGCGGGCGAACCCATCGAGCCCCCGCATCATTTGCCTGACCGCAAGCCGATCAACTGGTTCGCTCATCCCTTCACCGGATGGGCCAGCAGGATCGCGGATTTAATCGCAGCTCGCTTGCTGCCTGGTCGGGCTGTCGGCTCCTTCAGGGTGGCCGTTGCGTGCCGGTCTGCCTTAACGGCCGCGGTGACGTCCAGGACCCAGCCGGAAGCCAGCTGGAACGGTCCGGTCCTGGGATTGACGAGCACCGCGTCGACCGCAGCGCTCACTTGCGCGTCGGTGACCTCTTTCGATTTCAAGAGGTCGGACACGGTCGGGTTGCTGGCCATGCCGGAGTGCTACTGCAGCGGACCCGGGGCATCCATCGCACCGGCCGAACGGTCGCGAAATCGCCCGACGCCTCGGCCTCGAGCCCGACGAGATACGTCTGCACTAAGATGCCCTGGACGTGCACAGGTCAGATTTTCTCACACAAACGTCAGCATAAGTCGTTTGTCAGCCACATAGGACACGGTCATCCTGCAGGCGAAATCTCACGGGAGAACCATGAGTCCGATCGTCCTTGCTTGCGTGATGTGCGCCGCGATCCTGCATGCCGGATGGAATGCCGTCCTGCGCGGCGGTCGCGATCGGCTCTGGTCGATGACGCTGATGATGATCGCGGTCGCCAGCGTGACCGCAGTTGCGGCAGTGTTCGTACCGTGGCCCAAAGCGGCGAGTTGGCCCTACGTGATTGCCTCTGCCGTCATCCACACCGGCTACAACCTGTCCCTCGTCCGAACCTACCGCGTCGGTGACCTCGGACAGACGTACCCGATCTCACGCGGATCCTCACCCGTGCTGGTCGCTCTCGGAGCGATGATTTTCGCCCACGAGGCCATCAACCTCATCTCCGCAATCGGCATCATGCTGGTGTCCGTTGGGATCATCTCGCTGGCCTTCCAGGGCAAGGGGCTCCGGGCCGAGTTCCTCCCCGCCGCCCTCACCACAGGCGTTCTGATCGGAGCCTACACTGTCGTGGATGGCATCGGGGTTCGGCTGGCCGGGAGCAGCGTGGCCTACACGAACAGCATGTTTCTGCTCTGGAGCCTAACTATGCCGCCGATCTTCTACCTGATGCGCGGCAGGCCCCCGACCTACACCAAGGCGCAGACCGGGATGGCGCTGACCGGAGGCTTGGTCTCCCTCCTCGCCTACGGCATCGTCATCTGGGCCATGCAGTACGACGCGATGGGCGTGGTGTCCGCGCTGCGTGAGACCAGCGTGGTCTACGCTGCCATCATCGGGCGCGTGTTCCTGAAGGAGACGCTGACCGCGCGACGGTTCGCATCCTGCGCCGCAATTGCTGCAGGCGCAGCGTGCTTGGCTGCCTAATCGATTTGCCCATCGATCGCCGGCCGGGCGGCCACATCATCACGGCTCGCCCGGCCTTGCGCACCTTTCGACCGCGCCGCAGCGGATAATCCTGAGATGGGTGCGAGCTTGGCTGCGAGGTAAATGCTGTATGTCTCCTAGTGCACTGACGCGGTCAGAGGATTCACACAGGGGGCGATGCATGCGAGTCTGGGCGATGGCTCAGACCGTCTGCGTGCTCCTCGACGACGCCACCAAGTTGGCGTTGTCCACGATCGCCGGAGACCGATCTCGCCCGCTCAAGCACATCCTGCGGGCGCGCATCGTCCTGCTCTCGTTCGAACGCTTGAGCGTGCAGGACGTGGCTCGGCAGGCCGGCGTCAGCCGGCCCGCAGTCTGGCGCTGGCAGCAGCGCTTTGCCGAGGAGGGGGGACTATCGGAAATTCCGTGTGTGAGCGGCGGGTTGAACATCAGGCCGCCATGGCCCGGGTGAAGCGCTCGCCGAAGATGACGGCGAACTGCGCCTTGGCCATGACCCACTCACGCGGGCCCATCT
>NZ_VRVA01000188.1:0-6915 GCF_008039945.1 Methylobacterium sp. WL64 | reverse complement strand
AGATGGGCCCGCGTGAGTGGGTCATGGCCAAGGCGCAGTTCGCCGTCATCTTCGGCGAGCGCTTCACCCGGGCCATGGCGGCCTGATGTTCAACCCGCCGCTCACACACGGAATTTCCGATAGTCCCCGAACTCAGGCGCTCTATGTCGTCCATATGCCTACGCTCGGTCTCACGCTCCCACTCCGCATCTGCATCCTTGACGACGCGGCCTGCGTCGAGGATGCCAATGGCCGACGCACCGGGTTCGTCGCTTGGTCAGATGGTAGTGTCGACGATGGCGATGAGCCGTTCACACGTGCCGAGGCTATCGAGCAGGTCCGCCTCATCGCAAGCGCCTGGGCCAACGCACTGGTCAGCGGAAGCACCCTTGATACTGGCCCCGCCCCCGAACCGGGCACCGCAGCTGCCGAGCGCTCACCGGAAGACTGAGACTGCCCTCGAAGCCGCTGGCATCATCTTCATCGAGGAGAACAATGAGGGACCGAAAGTTCAGCTATTGACGTAACGCGGCCGTCCTCGACACCGCCATCCTGGCGGCTATCCTTGCCGAGATGCGTACAGCCCTCGCCGCCCTCGCCTTCGTCGTCGCTGCCGGTGGGACGCAGGCAGCCGAGCCGATGCCAGTGCCGAAGTTCAAACCAAACACCCTCTACCCCGATGCTCGGGCTTCGCTTCTTCAGCTCGGCTGGAGGCCTGCCCCTGTGCCACCGTCAAGCCGAGTGTGCGAGCGTCGCGAGGATACCTGCGAAGCCTACCCGGAAGCTGAGACCTGTGCGCCGTTCGGAGCCGCGGCGTGCTCGATGCTCTGGAAGCGCGGCGAGCAGCTCATCAGCGTCATGACAATCGGCGACACCGACATCCTAGTTCGGTCCGCGTCTTGTCGGTCAGGCTGTTAGCTACCTCGTGGAGAGCGTCGCGATTGAACGACCTGCAGCTGTGGAAGAGGCGGCGCACCCCATCAGGAGCGCGCCGCAAAGTTAGCTCGTGGTCTCATCGACGAGCAGGTGCTCAGGGCAAAGCCCAGGCCATGAAAAAATTCGCTCCGTTGAACCGGGCGGGCTTCCAGTCTCGGACAAAGGTGTCACCGCGGAGTCCGAGGCTGGCGTGCGCTTAGCATGTGACAGCCCATGACAGGGGTATTGCTGCCCGCCGGTGATCGAGCTAGCGCCGGGACCCTCGCCGCTGCACCCAGGTCATCGACGGCCGCCGCATGCGATGGCGGCGCATTCGCACGTTGGTGAGCATATCGGAAGGCGAAAAGACACCGGCTACCGGGCCAGCCGGCACGGCTGCAGCCGGAAGGCTCAAACCAACCAGGCTGGCACCGGCAAGCGCGGCGAAAATCAAAATACGCATTGGGTTCCTCCTTGCCTCGGCGCAGGAGGGCCGCGTCAGCTATAGGGAAGCGCTGAGGTCCGTTTCTGGTTCAATAGCCGCACCCATCCACGACATCGTCCGCCGCGGTTTCACACCGTATCCCTTGCCGAGCCTCCAAGACGAACAGCAGGGCGATGCAGCATCCATAGATGCAACTAAAATAGACCTTCACGACGCCTTATTGCACGAGTGATTAGGATTGCGCTAATCATACCCGACCGAATGGTACTCCGACGCTTGTCGGCCTGGATCGCTATTGTCCTGGATTTAGTTCTTAGATGTATGCTGATGGATGCAACCTGTGCCTAATCGTGATACATCCAGTCCGTGTACTGATATGCAGGATCGCCGCACGAAGCTTCGGGTCGAAGCTACCATCGAAGGCCATGTTGCCTTCCCAGGGATCGATGTAGGAGTCCGCTGTATCGTGACAAACCACTCACCCGTGGGTGCTTGCCTCGCTTTTCCGCCCGGTCTCGCAGTGCCGCGCTACTTCAAACTCGCGATCGGCCAGGAGCCGATGCCTTCAACCGTTCGCATAGTCTGGCGACGAGAGGACTTGGTGGGTGTTGCCTACGCAGCACCCCGATCGGGCGTACCCGACGTCATCTCAGGCTGATTTCGCGAACGCGCGCAGCTAAGAAGCTTCACAGTCTCGCCGCGATCGGAGCGCCTCCTGAGAGCAATGGCGATGACGGATCGCCGAGTTGACTCCGTCTTGGAGTGCCCTGCGTTGCGCAACACCCTCCTAGCCCTTCTAGCCGTCGTCACCGTCATGGTCGCTCACGGCTTGGTCAAGCTGCTGCTCCTGCCCTTCCGGGCCCTGCGCGGCCTATTCCGACACAGCCCGAAGCCCACCCGGGTGACGGCCGGCTAAACCATTGTTGGTATCCTGCACCTTGAGCCGCGTTGCGTATCGGCTCTGCCGCAGGACCTGACAGCCCGTGATCAGATCTGGCGGCGGGGCCGAGCCGGTTGTCGCCTCGGGGTCCCGATCTCCATCGTGGCGTTGGCGAGCAAGCCGAATGTGCAATCTGTACAGCTTGGTCCGCGGGCAATCGGAGATCGGCAAGGTGTTCGGCGTCGAACGCGATGAGACCGGCAACCTGCCCCCGCTGCCGGGTATCTTCCCCAATACCGCGGCGCCCGTAATCCGCATGCGCGACGGCGCTCGTGCCTTGTCGATGATGCGCTGGGGCATGCCCTCCCCAGCCTTTGCGTTGAAGGGGAAGAAGGTCGATCCCGGCGTCACGAACGTGCGCAACACAGCCTCGCCGCACTGGCGCCGCTGGCTCTCGCCCGAGCACCGCTGCCTTGTCCCGTTCACGAGCTTCTCCGAGAACGAGAAGGCCGCAGACGGCTCGCACCCGCCGGTATGGTTCGCCCTGACGGAGGATCGACCCCTCACCTGCTTCGCGGGCATCCTGGTCGAGGGCTGGCAGAGCGTGCGGAAGGTCAAGGACGGCGAGACGACGGACGACCTGTATGCCTTCCTGACCACCGAGCCGAACGCGGAGGTCGGGGCCGTGCACCCGAAGGCCATGCCGGTGATCCTGACCAAGCCGGAGGAGTGGGCGACGTGGCTCTCGGCCCCCTGGCCGGAGGCGAAGGATCTCCAGCGGCCCTTGGCCGATGATGCCTTGGTCCTCGTCGCCCGTGGCGCTCGCCGGGATGGGCAGGCAGACGACGCGGATTAATGACGTTAGCCCAGCTTCATCACAGTCCCACCGCGATCGGCGTGCCTCCTGAAGACAATGGCAGGGGCAATCCCGCAAGGCGGGTCCGCCATGCGTTGTCATGCAGGATCGCTGTGAGGCTAAGCCGCATTCAGCCTATGCAGCACCTGCTGCGGCGTGGAGCGTGCCGTGTACAATCCCTTCTTCTCGTTGATGATGCTCGCGTTTGAGGCTCAGCGCGTGGTCGAGCTACGACTGGCCCGGCTCGCTTGGGGCGGCAGTGAGGGGCTGGCCGAGGCGCAGTCCATGATCACCGAGAAGATGCAGGCCGCCGGTGAAGCCATGACGACGCTGATGATGGGCGGTTCGCCCGAGACGGTCATCGCCCGCTACCGCGAGCACGTCTCCTTCAACACCAAGCGCCTCACCGCAGACTGACTGGGGGCAGCTTATCGGCGAGCACGGCACAACACCTGCGTCTTCGCCTTCAGACACAACCCCGCCGCTCCGAGGAACGCCATGCCGTTGAAGGAAGCGCCACGTGTCCGACCAGACCTCTCCGAGGTCGATGCTGCGGTGGGTGCTCTCGCGGTTTTGGTCCTGGCCATCGAGCGCACGCCGAGCGCCGCCAAGGCTGATCATCATCGGACTGCTATCCGGCGTCATGGCCGAGCGCTCGCGGCTTCGGGCGGCCCTGACATGATGCGTACCGTCCTCCGGAAGACCGGAGATCTATCGCCAGTCTACGCAGACGCACGACGGGCGATCATCGCCGCGGAATGGGCTAGGACCAGCGCTTCCATACGTTAGGGCCGACTGCCGCCGCGCCGGGACGTGGCTGGATTTTCGCACTCGATTAACCATCGTTCGCGCGCTGGCGTCGTAAAGCAGCTATGACGGCGCCATGGCAAACCGGATCATGACGCTCGACCTGTTCGCCACCTTCGACATCGTCGAGGCCGATGTCGCTGCTGTGGTAAACGCCTACATAGCCGATCCGACCTCTGGTTCGGTCTCGTTCGGCAAGGGCTATCGGATTGATCCGGCCGCCGCCATTGCGGACCACCCCTTCGCCAACACGCTGATCGGCCAGCGCTGGGCAAGCCCTGAGCTTCGGCGAGCCGCCGTGCGCGCCGCCATCATGCTAGCGCAGCCGCAGCGGGTGTAGCTGTTGCGTGCGGATAGCTACGGAGCAGTCGGCACCTATCGTCCGCTCAACCAATGAGACGTGATTTCTCGAAGCGCCGCATCGCCGTTCGCCTCTGACGCTCCCTCCGAGCCGAAGGACCGAGCCGACTGACGCACGACCGCATCATCCCGCGTAACAGACCAGTCGAACCGGCCCGGCTCCTTCAAGGATGGAGTGACCCGCAGCTTGTGAGGGTTCGGCTTGAAGGTGATCATACTCCGCATGTGGGGGTACCCTGCCCCATCTACGAGTGGATCGGGCGGCATGACCGAGCCGGTCGCGAGCGACCTATTCCTGGTCCTGGCTGGCCCAGGTGCAGATAGGTTGGGTCGAACTCGGCGACGGCAGTCAACCCCTCCCAATCGAGGACCTTCAGGCGCCTGCTGCGCACTGTGACCAACCCGGCATCTCTCAGATCATTGAGGGTTCGGTTGACGTGGACGGAGGTAATCCCAAGCGCATCACCGAGTTCGGACTGCGTCATCGGCAGCGCGCATGTCCGATCCGCAGCCAGCCCAACTGCATCCAAGCGCGTGATCAATTCGCAAAAGAGGTGGGCCATGCGGGAGTAGGCTTCGCGCCTGCCAATGTTGAGCAGCCGTTCGCAATAGAGGGCAGCATCGATCAGCGTGACCCGCCAGAATGCGTCGCCAATGCGGGGATGGGCCCGAAACAGCGCACGCAGGGCGTCGTGTTGGACGAAGCCGAGCCTGCACGGGCCAACCGAAGAGATGCTGTTGTCGAGCACCTTCAGGTGCAGGTTCTGAATGTCCGGCACATCACCGGGGACGTGGAAGGCCGCGACCTGGCGCTTGCCCGCGAGGGTGGTCTTATACGTGGAGACGAAGCCATCCAGCACCGCAAAACAGCGAGAGGGGCGATCCCCCTCGCGAACGATGTCCTGGTAAGCGTCGAACTGCGCCTCCTGCATCGGCAAGGCGATGAGTGCCACCCGCTCCTCCTCGGACAGCTTGAAGAGCGCGATGCTCTCCACCTTGCGCAGGATCGGGTTCGGAGTGGACGGGTGGGGTAAATCGGCCATGCACTCTCCTCCTACGAGCGAGAGCAGGACGGCCCCAGCCGTCGCATCTTAACATATGTGCTAATTCTTGTCGCGGTTCTGAAGGTAATTGGTCTGAGCTTCTTGGCATGACCCTCGAATGTGCCCCATGCCGCATGCTCTGCAGGTACAGGGCACAGCCCCGGAGGCCTTCAAGCGGATTGAAGACCGCGGAGAGAGGCGCAGATCTTGGAGGGCATTGGAACAAGCCGCTGTGTGCCAATGGCCGAGGCCAACCCATCACCGCGTTTCGACCCACAGCAGCAGCAGCCCAGATATCACCAGCAGCGCGCTGAACAGCAGCAACGTTAGGAAATTGCGTCGCTGGATCGCCCCTTCGCCTAGTGCATCGTCGAGCATCGCGGCAGCCGCTGAACCTGCGGTTATTCCAGAGACCAGAATACAGGCGAACAGGATCCAGCCAGGGAGGGTCTGGGGCATCGTCTCGGCTACTGCAGCCGGCTTATCCCGGCACTTTCGATCGAACGCCATAGCCTGCCGGCACCCTTGATGCCGCCTTTGACTTTAGTGTGCGGCGGCCTGACGCATGTTAGGGAGGCGACTGCCGAAACTGTGCATCTTCACTCCGTTGTGAAGGAGAGCCGGTGTGGCGCACTACACGATCGATACCGACGACGATGACAAGTACGTCGAGGGCCACTACGGCGAGGGCCTGACATGCCCCTTGGCGGCCCGGAGCATGGCACTATCCGCACTGCCGGACATGGTTCGGGACAGGCTACCTAACGGTGACCGCTGTACGTTCAGGGCGATCGTCCGCGACGAGAATGGCATGGAGATCTATACTGCGACGCTCATGCTCGTCGGTGAGTGGAAGGTCATCCGGCCTCCTTCCTGAGCGGCATCGCGCTGTTCGCCCATCAGCTATCCGTCTCGCTGATGTAGTCCGCCCAGACCGGCGTCTTCAGCGTACCGATAAACGCTGCGTGGCGTTCCCGCTCGGCGTCGGTGAGCCGGGATTTGAACACGCGCGTCCCCACCGGCCGCCCAGCATCCGCAGCGGACTGAGCCGGGATGGCAATGACGGGCGCCAAGTCGAGGCCGGTCTGCTTGCCGCCGAGCAGCTCGACGTAGACCTCAGCCAGGATCTGGGAGTCGAGGAGCGCCCCATGCTTGGTGCGGCGGCTGCGATCGATCCCGTAGCGGCTGCAGAGAGCGTCGAGGCTGTTGGCCGCGCCAGCGTGCTTGCGCCGGGCGAGGAGGAGCGTGTCGACCACGTCGTCCAGCTTGATCGCCGGCGGCCGCGGCTCGGGGAGTCGGGCATATTCGGCGTTGAGGAAGCCGACGTCGAAGGGCGCGTTGTGGATCACGAGCGTGCCGTCGCCGATGAAGGCCAGCAGCTCGGGCACGATCGCGGCGAACAGCGGCTTGTCGGCCAGGAAGCCGTCGGACAGGCCGTGCACCGCGAAGGCGTCCGGATGAACCGCCTTCTGTGGATTGCAGTAGCGGTGGAAGGTCCGGCCCGTCTGCATGTGGTTGATCAGCTCCACGCAGCCGACCTCGATGATGCGCTCAACCTTGGGGTCCGTGCTGGTGGTCTCGGTATCGAGGACGATCTCACGCGTCATGCCGCCTTGCTCTTCCGGTGTGC
>NZ_VRVA01000187.1:0-6948 GCF_008039945.1 Methylobacterium sp. WL64 | reverse complement strand
GGCGGTCCTTGCGGAAGGCGCTCTTGCGGGCGATCAGCCTTCCCTCGAACACGAACAGGTCGACCCCCTCCACGGCGACCCGGCCGCCATCGGCCCGGGTGCCGGTGAACAGCCATTCCGACGTGGCCCGCTCCCCCGCCAGGGTGTGGCGGGTGACCGTCCAGGCCACGTCCGGCATGTCGGTCCAGACGCTCACGAATGCGGCTCGCACCGCATCCTGCCCTGTGAGGCGGCAACCATGCGGCTCGGGCCCGGCGGCGGTGTCGAACACCACCTCGGGTATAAAGCAGGCCATGACGCCATCCGCGTCGTGGCGGTTGAAGGCCGCGAACAGGCGCTCGAGCAGGGCTCGGCGGGCTGCGGGAAGGTCGGCGTCGGTCATGGATGCGAAAGCCCGTGTTTCCGGCAGATGCGACCCATTCTGTATGACGCGAGCCCTTCGAGCGGATAGAACCAGTCACGTCCAAACCGGGCGTCCAGTTTCGCTGGGTCAATCCATCCACGCCGTCGTCTTGGCGCCGTTCCGATGCTTCGCGGGCGTATCCCGGCGAACCTAGCAAGCTGTTGAAGAACTCGGCCAGCGGCGAGCGATGAAGGGGATTTTGTCGCCGGCGTGGAAGCCGATTTCGCCCCGAAGCGAGCCGTCGGCCTGGATCTCGGCCCATCCGGCGCCGCAGGCCTCGTCCATCTCGTCGTTCCCGGACCAGTCGAACTCAACGGCAGCGTAATCACCACCACCGGCAAAGGCCCCGGTGACGCATCCGAAGGCGAACTCGCCGCCGGTGGCCTCGAAGAGGATGTAGGCCGGCTCGACCATGTCGGCATAGTCGTCCGCGTAGCCGGGCAGCTCGACGATCCGCCACTTGCCCAAGACGCTCACGCCAGAGCTCCGAGCAGCTTGGGCAGGCGAACCAGGTTGTAGGCCGCCGCGGTGAAGGCGAAGGCCCATCCGACCCTGTTGCGGCCTTTGAAGCAGGTCTTACGCTGGCCACCGACGGTCTTGATCCAGCCGAAGCCCTCCTCGATGCGCTTGCGGATCTTCTGGCTCATGCCATAGCCGGCATGGCGGGTGGTTCGCCTATCGATGGACGAGCGGGTAGTGTCTCAGTTTGAATTTTGGTCTTCGTAGAAAATGGCATCTGGCTTCGAGGCGGTTGAGTAGCGCCGCTTCACAGTCGCGCACAGTTCGCCCAGTTTTCCGGCTTCACCTCGAACCGGGCGTCCCAAGCTTTGTTCAGCCGCACTTTTTGGGTCGGCAGCCTCAATGATTTGCGGCCCGGCATCATCGGCGACGCCGCCACGGAATAGCCGAACGATAAACTCAGGCATATTGCACCCATAAAAACTAATTTGAGATCTGACGTCCATGCTTATCCATAACACACCCGCATGCCTCACACGTCCATCCTCCCCACAGGATCTGTTTCCAAGTCTTCGGCACACGTACTTTAGCAAGGTCTGCCTTGCAATTGGGGCATTGCACGGCCTTGAGGTTGATGCCCCATTTTGATTTCGAGCCTTGGCTCGCATCCTGCTCTATCGTCACGCACCAAGCTCCTGTCGCTTCTTGTACGGCCCGCGCTTGCTCGTTGTGGGCGCACCAGCCTCTATCATCGCACAGGACCCACTAGGCTAGGTCCCAAATTGCAGCGATCATCCGACACGCGTTTTCTAAATCGTTCGAGCGCCTGACAATCGCGTCCGGGGCATGAAATACTTCTCCGTGTTGCACGTCGATAGACATGCACAGCCGGTTTGCGACCGTCCGATTTGAAGGCAAATTACGCTCTGCGTGTATTCGAGCAAGGGTTGCGACGTAGGTCCCCATTTCACGCCGCTGCTCGCGGGCGGCCTCTGTAGAAGTATCATCCTGAGTAAGCCGCAGAACGGCAGCGCCATATAGTTCCTGTCGGCGTGTAGCGCCGTGCACGATCATATCAGCGCGAACCGACACCTCCACGCCCCCAAGCTGGAGCTTGGGCTGGTCCTGAGGAGCGCTCACAAAATCGTAGGTCCCCAGGGTGTTCGCCATTCGCTGAATGGCATGCAGCACCTCTATCGTTTGCCGCGCGTCGTCCTGCGCTAGGGACGACTGGGACGTATCGTCTGCACGCTTCCTCGGCAGCCACGAGCGGATCCAGACGCCGATTTTGGTCGGTCAGGAACCCGCAAATCGGCCCGCGCGCATATCGATATCGGATGATCGGCGGCATACTCGGCGCCTTGGCGCGCCTCACGATCCCGAAGCGTGCGGTATCCGAAGAGACCATATACAAGGCGAGTTCGTTGGCGGAGATCCGCGGTGCGGGCCGCTCAACGGTGGGGAGCAAAGCCATGGACGACATTCTCGCGAGTGTAAGCCTCGGCTTCGGCCGCAGCATTCACATTGCTACCCTGTCTCAGGAGACGATCAAGGCATCCGCCGCTGACCACCTCGGCTTCGGGGGATACTTCCTGTTCGAAACTGGCGACGCTGGCATAACCGAAGGCATCAATATTCTTGGTAAGGCGTGCTCGCTCGACGCGGCCTTCCGCCTGATCGACATATGGAACACCAAGCCTCACATGGCTTGAAGCTCGCGCTTTTTATAGAGACCGCGCTTGGCTGAAGCGGGCGCGGTCGCCTCAATTAGTGCCGCCACATCCTCCATGCTACACAGCCGGTCGCTGATGCCAGCCGCCATCGCAGGCGCCACCTTCAGCGTCTTATGGATGCGCACGAAGTTGTAGAACATGAAGTAGAGCGCCAGCGCGTGGTGGTGGTTCTCGAACTTCTTTGAGAACGCGTTCGTGAGCCGGGTAAACCGCCGCATGCTCATCCGCATCGTGAGGTTCTGGCGCTCGACGTAGGATGTGGAGACGTGCGCCTTATCGGGCCTTCCCTCAATCGTGGTCTTGCGGATGCCCGTGCACTCGGCTGGGCTGTAGCGACCCTGCACGCCGGTCGGAGAGGCCCCGTACAACTTCACCAGCATGGCGTAGTCTACATCGGCGCCGAAGGCGTCTTCCACAGCGTCGAGGTACGCGCGGTGCCCGTCCGTGGTGAGCTGCACACGGTCCGTCAGACGGCCTGCCACGTCCGCCATGAACTCGTTGGCGTACTCGGCATCGCGCCCGCCAACGAGGTAGCTCACGATGAACTTGCTGTCCGCGTCTAGGGCTGTCCACGTCCATACGTCCCCGGCTTCCTCCGGTGCGGCCTTCGCCGTGGCGACGTTTTTCGCCTTGGCGTAGCAGAATGACCAGATCTCGTCGCACTGGACGCGCTTGGCCGAGACGCCCCGCACGTTCGCCTCGTGGTAGGCCGCGCATGCCTTTCCGGCGTCTTCCAGCAGCTTCGACACCGTGTTGATCGACACGTCCACCACGCG
Organism: Methylobacterium sp. WL64; assembly: GCF_008039945.1. Lineage (NCBI taxonomy): Bacteria > Pseudomonadati > Pseudomonadota > Alphaproteobacteria > Hyphomicrobiales > Methylobacteriaceae > Methylobacterium > Methylobacterium sp. WL64. The sequence continues at coordinate 3,577 of NZ_VRVA01000187.1, read as the reverse complement.
GCTGATCGACCGCATGCTGGACCCCTCGCAAAGCAGGCTGAGGATCTGGACGCGCTTCGCGAGGGGCAGCTTGTTCACGCCTCCTGTATATGAACTTTTATGCTTGGCGTCAAGCATATGGTAGAACCGTGGGTTTATGCCGGGCGTTGCTCCAGACCGGCAGCAACATGTGTCACTGCTCCGGGCTCAGAACGACCGGTTCGAGCCGTTAGTTTCCATCTAGAAAAAATATTCGGCTTTTGGTGTGTCGCGGAGATCGCTTGTCCGCTACGTTATCCTCACGCGTGGATGCGAGGAGGACGTTTGATGAAACGAGAAATGAGACGGCTTGAAACCAAATGGCAGCAGCGTAGCGGCTGGCCTAAGTTTCTCGAATGGATAGAAATAGCTGGCGTTAGAGGATGGACTGGTCAAAAAATTAGCTTTGATTTTCCAATAACCGCTATCGTTGGAGAAAACGGGGCAGGAAAAACAACAGTTTTGCAGTCTGCGGCATGTGCTTACAAGGCAACATCTGGAAGGACGTGGTATCCCTCGGAATTCTTTCCGGAAACAGCATGGGATAAGGTAAAAGATGTTAGAATTAGATTCGGATACAAGCAAGGCCCACAGTCCCAGGAGGGGTCTATACGAAAACCATCCAGTCGCTGGCTTGGCCAGCCACAAAGGCCAGATCGCTTAGTATCTTATTTGGGCCTAGATAGACTTCAGCCTATAGGAACACGGGTTGGTTATGCTAGAATTGCAAAAAACAAACACCAAGAAAAGTCTACCGTAAAATTTGATCAAGAACAACTATCTCGCCTATCAAACATTATGGGACGTTCATACGATGAAGCGAGAATATCAAAATCAAACATTGATGGTACTCGAGAAATTCCAGTTCTAACTCGAGGAGATAGCGTTAATTCAGGTTTTCATCATGGCGCAGGTGAAGTTACAACAGTTGAATTTCTTAAAACCGCCATTAAACAAAATAGTCTAGTTTTGATAGATGAAATAGAGTCTTCGCTGCATCCGCGAATGCAGCGAAGGCTGATGCGTGATTTGGCTGTAATCGCAAGAGATAAGGAGTGTCAATTTATTATTAGTACGCACTCTCCCTATATACTGGATGAGCTTCCAATGGGTGCCAGGCTGTACGTAAATGCCGGCGGGGGTAGCGGTTCCGAGAAAGATGTTTTGGTCGGAGTAAGTGCCGCATTTTCTATGACAAAAATGGATGACGAAGATCATCCTGAATGCGAAATTTTTGTTGAAGACAACCGTGCGGCAACATTTATAGGAGAAATACTCAGCCGCCACGCTCCAGAGTATTTTACAAGATGTATTGTTATTCCATACGGAACTGCAAATCTGGGCGTTGCTTTAGGGCAATTAAAGGCCAAATTCACTAAGGCAACTGTTATATTTTTAGACGGAGACCAAGGACAAGCAACAGGATGCGTCTTACTGCCAGGTGATGATGCGCCTGAAAGAGTTGTTTTTGAAGAACTGAAAACGAAAAACTGGCTCAACGTGCCGCTTCGAATTGGAAGAGGTATTTCTGATGTCGCTGATCACTGCACTAGAGCTATGACTTTAAGGGATCATCATGATTGGATACCAGACGCTGCTAACCACCTAAGATGCGGCGGTGACGTTCTTTGGCAGGCAATGTGTTCTGAATGGGCTGAGCACACTCCAAGGCTCGTCCTACAGCCCATCCTTGATGCAATCGGAGACTCGCTACCTTAGCGCTTCCACCGCTTCTCTGCCGCCATTCGCGCGATTTCAGCTCGACGCTCCGGCGTCATAGCTGCGGATCGCGCCGCGGCACCCTTCCGCCCCATCTCGGCCGCAGCCTCGTTCTTCTCAGGCTTCTCGGGGCCGAAGTCCTCTTCGGCCTCACCAGTGGCGATCTGAGCCACACGAATAGCGTTGCCGATGGCATCGGCGGGGCGGTGCTGGCCCTTTGGTCCGGTGGGCATCACAGAGCGCTCCTATTCGCCATGCCGACTAGCCGATAGCTTCTGATCCCTTCCAACTCAATCCAACCTCGTTCGAGAGCGTAATCAATTCCAATTTGCGCTTGCCTGCGCGTCAAATCTGAGCGTTCGAAAAACTCTACAATCCCGGCAGGTTGCATGATCGCCCCCACGCGTCGGCCAGCCGCATGGAAGACTTCAAGGACCAATTCGCCTAAATCGGAATGAGATGGGTTCTCTGCCATATGTGTCTCCTGCTTGGCGCCAAGCATACGCCAGCGGGAGGGATCGTGCGAGGGACCGGAACGGGAACACGAGGTTCAACCGTTCGGGGTCGGATTTCAAACTGAGACACTACCGACGAGCGGCGCCCGTTGGTGTTCTGGGCCACGTGTGCTCGCACGTTCATCGATCTCAGCTCGTTGACGAAGTCCTCCGCGTCGTAGGCCTTGTCGGCGCCCAGTGAGATCGCCTTAGGTCGGTCCGCCCTCGGCTCGATCATCGCCAAAGCTGCGATGCGCTCGGCGTGACCGTCCGCGGACGTCAGGCAGGTGTCCACGATCAGGGCCGAGCGGTTCTCCATCAGGGCGTGGCCGATGAAGCAGAGCTTGGCCTCCATACCCGGCCCCTTGCGATAAAGCTTGGCATCGGGATCGGTGGTGCTCGCGTGCGTCTCGTTTGAGCGCTTCTGACCCTTGAAGTCGACCTCGATGTTGCGCCCGCCGGGCGGCGGCGGCGCTTGATCCCCGCTTTGATCCTTGGGCTTGAAGCTCTTCATCGAGGCCCAGGCCTCGATCAGCGTGCCGTCAACGCTGAAGTGGTCGCTGGACAGGAGCTGCTTCACCCGGGGCTGGGCCAGCACGGCCGCCAGGAACTTGGCGGCGATCTCACCGGCCAGCAGCCGGTCCTGGTTCTTGCTGAAGTTCGAATGATCCCACGCCGGATCGTCGACGCCCAGCCCTACGAACCAGCGAAACAGCAGGTCGAACTCCAGCCGCTCCATCAACTGCCGTTCCGAGCGGATCGAGTAGAATGCCTGCAAGAGCATCGCTCGCAGCAGCATCTCAAGCGGGATCGACGGACGCCCCATCCGCGCGCCGCGTAGAGCGCTGAAAAGTCCTGGTTCAGCGCTGCGAGCGCCACATCCGTGAGCTGCCGGACCGTCCGCAGTGGGTGGTCGGGACTGACCCGAGCCTCCAGGTCCACATAGGAGAACAACGTCCCCGACCGCTGATCCGAACCCCGCATCCGCCTTCCCCCAAGCGCTCCCGGGAAGGAGTGAATCATGCTCCGCTCGGCCACGCCACGGACTTCATCAACAGCCTGCTAGTACTACTGTGTCATAAATTTTGGGTGTAGGGTTTGCGATTCGATCTCGTAATGGAGCGAGGCATGGATCGCTTGAACTCCCCGCTGGCTGCCAACCAGCCGCGCTTTGCGGCTTATCTGAAGGCTTTGTCAGGCGTCCTGGGCCATGCTGATCGGATCGCGCCGCTGAAGGCCTACTGTACGGGTCTCCTCCTGCCGGGTGCTCGCAAGAGCATCGAGCCGATGGCGGCCCGGATCGCGCCAGCGCGTGTCCAGGCCACCCATCAGGCGATGCATCACTT
>NZ_VRVA01000186.1:0-6980 GCF_008039945.1 Methylobacterium sp. WL64 | reverse complement strand
CGCCCGCACCGGCGCGATCCCGGTCCCGGCGGCCCGCCCCGCCGAGAGCGTGGCCGCCACCCGGACCGGAGATCCGTCCGCCGATTACGAGACCGCGGTCGAGCTCTACCGTTCCAAGCAGTACGAGCAGGCCGAGATGGGCCTGCGCCAGTTCATCCAGTCGCATCCCCGCGACAACCGGGTCGCCGGCGCGACCTACTGGCTCGGCGAGAGCTACCTGGCCCGCGGCCGCAACCGCGAGGCGGCCGAGCAGTTCCTGAAGGTCTCCACCGATTACGCCCGCTCGTCCCAGGCGCCGGACGCGATGCTGAAGCTCGGCGTCACGCTCAACGCGTTGGGCGCCCGCGAGCAGGCCTGCGCGACGCTCGCCGAGCTGGACCGGAAATTCCCCAATGCCGGCTCCGGCGTCCGCCAGGGCGTCGCCCGGGAGCAGAAGCGCGCCCGCTGCGCGGCCTGATCGGGGATCCCAAAGGGCGTGCCCTTTGGCGGGGTTCGGGGGCGGAGCCCACGAGATACCAGGGCTCTGCCCTGGACCCGCAAAAGGTCGGGGACCTTTTGAATCCATGACTGGACCGTCGGACGATCCGGTCCTCCGCGCCCTCGCGCCCTGGCTTGGTCGGCCCGAGCGCGGCGTGCTGCTCGCCGTTTCGGGGGGGCCCGATTCGAGCGCGCTGATGCACGCCGCCGCCGCGCTTGGGGCAACTGTGCGGGTCGCCACCGTCGATCACGGCCTGCGCCCGGATTCAGGCCCGGAAGCCGAGGGCGTCGGCCGGGCGGCCCGGGCGCTCGGCCTGCCGCACGCGGTCCTCGCCTGGGCTGGCTCGAAGCCCGGCACCGGCCTGCAGGACGCGGCCCGGGCTGCCCGCTACCGGCTGCTGGCCGCCCATGCCGAGGCGGTCGGCGCCGGCCTTGTGCTCACCGGCCATACCCGGGACGACCAGGCCGAGACCGTGCTGATGCGGCTTGCCGCGGGCAGCGGACCGGCCGGGCTCGCCGGCATGCGGGCCGAGCGCCCGCTCGCCCCCGGCATCACCCTCGGTCGGCCGTTCCTGGCCCTGCCGAAGGCGACCCTGACGGCGTGGTGCGAGACCCGCGGCATCCCGCATGTCCGCGATCCGGCCAATGCCGATCCGCGCTTCGCCCGCGCCCGCCTGCGCGCCGCCTGGACGGCCCTGGCGGCCGAGGGCCTGAGCCCGGCACGGCTCGCCCGCCTGGCCGAGCGGGCCGCCCGGGACGACGCCGCCCTCCGGGTCATGGCCGCACACGCCCTCGCGGCGGCTGTGCTCCCGGCAAAGAATACCGATGCCGCCGCGCTGCGCCTCGACGGCGCCGTGCTGGCGACCCTGCCGGAGGCCACGGCCCTGCGCTGTCTCGACGCCGCCCTCACCCGGGCCGGGGCCGCGCCGCGCCGCCTCGAGCGCCTGGAATCCCTGGTCCTCGGGGCGCTGCTGCCGGCCCTGCGCCGCCGGGAGCCGATCCGGCGGACCCTGGCCGGGATCCTGATCGCCGCGGATGCCGCCGGCACGGTCAGCCTGGCGGCCGCGCCGCCCCGCCGGCACAAGACCGCCGATTGACGGATAGATGCTGCCCTCGCCGCAGGGGGGAGCGGCTTACTTGGCAACGCAGCCCCCCCCGCCTACATTGGCGAGGTGTGCACGGATGGACCGGCAAAGCCGCGCGAGGTGTCCGTCTAGGGGGCCGCACGCACCAAGGATCGATCGATGAACCCGAATTTTCGCAACTTTGCCTTGTGGGTCGTCATCTTCCTGCTGGTGCTGGCCCTCGTCACGCTGTTCCAGAACCCGGGTCACCGGGGCGGCGGCAGCGAGATCGCCTATAGCCAGCTGCTCAACGATGCCGATGCCGGCAAGATCCAGTCGGTGGTGATCTCCGGGCAGGACGTGTCCGGCACCTATGTCGGGGGCGGCAACTTCACCAGCTACGCGCCCAACGACCCGAGCTTGGTCTCCAAGCTCCAGGGTAAGGGCGTGACGATCACGGCCCGCCCGCCGTCCGACAACACCCCCTGGTTCATCCAGCTGCTCGTGAGCTGGCTGCCGATCCTCGTCTTCATCGGCGCTTGGATCTTCCTCAGCCGCCAGATGCAGTCCGGCGCCGGCCGCGCCATGGGCTTCGGCAAGTCCAAGGCCAAGCTCCTGAACGAAGCGCACGGCCGCGTGTCGTTCGACGACGTCGCGGGCGTCGAGGAGGCCAAGGAAGACCTCCAGGAGATCGTGGAATTCCTCCGCGACCCGCAAAAGTTCCAGCGGCTCGGCGGCCGGATCCCGCGCGGCGTGCTGCTCGTCGGCCCGCCCGGCACCGGTAAGACGTTGATCGCCCGGGCGGTCGCGGGCGAGGCCAACGTGCCGTTCTTCACCATCTCGGGCTCCGACTTCGTCGAGATGTTCGTGGGCGTCGGTGCCAGCCGCGTGCGCGACATGTTCGAGCAGGCCAAGAAGAACGCGCCCTGCATCATCTTCATCGACGAGATTGACGCGGTCGGCCGCCATCGCGGCGCCGGCCTCGGCGGCGGCAACGACGAGCGCGAGCAGACCCTGAACCAGCTCCTCGTGGAGATGGACGGGTTCGAGGCCAACGAAGGCGTCATCATCATCGCGGCGACCAACCGCCCCGACGTGCTCGACCCGGCGCTGCTGCGCCCGGGCCGGTTCGACCGCCAGATCATGGTGCCGAACCCGGACGTCACCGGCCGCGAGCGCATCCTGCGGGTCCATGTCCGCAAGGTGCCGCTGGCCCCCGATGTCGACCTCAAGGTGATCGCCCGCGGCACCCCCGGCTTCTCGGGTGCCGACCTGATGAACCTCGTCAACGAGTCGGCGCTGCTGGCGGCCCGTCGCGGCAAGCGCATCGTCACGATGCACGAGTTCGAGGACGCCAAGGACAAGGTCATGATGGGCGCCGAGCGGCGCACCCTGGTGATGACCGAGGACGAGAAGCGGCTCACCGCCTATCACGAGGGCGGCCACGCCATCGTGGCGTTCAATGTCCCGGCCACCGACCCGGTGCACAAGGCGACCATCATCCCGCGCGGCCGGGCGCTCGGCATGGTCATGCAGCTGCCCGAGCGCGACAAGCTCTCCATGAGCTTCGAGCAGATGACCTCGCGGCTGGCGATTATGATGGGCGGCCGCATCGCCGAGGAGATGACCTTCGGCCGGGACAAAGTCACGTCGGGCGCCCAGTCGGACATCGAGCAGGCGACCCGTCTCGCCAAGATGATGGTGACCCGCTGGGGCTTCTCGCCTGAGCTCGGCACCGTGGCGTACGGCGAGAATAACGACGAGGTCTTCCTCGGCATGTCGATGGGCCGGCAGCAATCGGTGTCGGAATCGACCGCCCAGAAGATCGACGCCGAAGTCCGCCGCCTGGTCGAGACCGGCCTGGAGGAGGCCCGGCGCATCCTGGCCGAGCACAAGGACGACCTGGAGGCGCTCGCTCAAGGGCTGCTCGAATACGAGACCCTCTCGGGCGACGAGATCCGCAACCTGCTGAAGGGCCAGCCCCCGCTCCGCGACGGCGGCGACGTGCCCCCGACCCCGGCCCGGGGCTCCTCGGTCCCCTCCGCGGGCCGTGGCCGCCCGAAGGAGAGCGACGGTGGCCTGGAGCCGCAGCCGCAGGCCTGATCCCGGTCGACGACGATACTAGAAGGGCGCCGCGAGGCGCCCTTTTTCGTTGGGTTTTCCGCGTCAAGCGGTCTCCGGCCGTGAACGCTGTGGCGCGGGTCCCCTCTCCCGTTAGCGAGAGGGACAGGGTTGAGGGGACGGGTTCTTCCGGAGAGGGCGTATCCTTCACCCCTGCCTCTCTCGCACGGGAGACGGGGCACGTCGCGATCAACGCCGACCGATATGTGAACCCCCCGGATCGCCGCGCAGCGAGGGCGCGTCTCGGTTCCGGACCGGAGCCTCCAGCCCCCCCTGACAATCCGCCCCGGCTGTCCGCGAACACCCCCCGCAAGCTCGGCCGGAGGCTCGGATCCGGTGGGCGAATCGGAAAGACCGGGAGCGGGATCTTTCCGAGCCGCGTACCCGATGGCGTTGTCCGTTTATCTCGTCGTCGGCTTCGGGGCCGCGGTCGCCGGGTTCGTGCAGGGGCTGTCGGGCTTCGCCTTCGGGCTCGTGGCCCTGTCGTTCTGGGCCTGGGTGATCGATCCGCAACTGGCCGCCGTCCTGGCGGTGGCCGGATCCCTGACCGGCCAGATCGTGGCCGCCGTGACGGTCCGGCGCGGCTTCGACCGGGCCCGCCTCGCCCCGTTCGTGCTGGGCGGGCTGGCCGGGATTCCGCTGGGCGTGCTCCTGCTGCCGCACCTCAATGCCGACTGGTTCAAGCTGGTGCTCGGCACCCTGCTGGTCGTGTGGTGCCCGGCGATGCTGCTCGCCAAGGACCTGCCGCGGATCACCGTGGGCGGGCGGCTGGCGGATGCCGTCGTCGGCCTGGGCGGCGGCCTGCTCGGCGGGCTCGGCGGCTTCACCGGCACGCTGCCGACCCTGTGGTGCGTCCTGCGCGGCTACGAGCGCGACGTCCAGCGCACGATCATCCAGAACTTCAACCTGACGATGCTGGCGGTCACGATGCTGGTTTATCTCGGCTCCGGACTCGTCACCCGGACGGCGCTGCCGATGCTGGCCGTGGTGCTGCCCGCCATGCTGATCCCGGTCTTCCTCGGCACACAGGTCTATGTCGGCCTGAGCGAGACGGCGTTCCGCCGGGTGGTGCTCGGCCTCCTGACGGTCTCCGGCGTGACGCTGCTCACGGCGGCGCTCCCGCGGGTGCTGTAGCGCCCCGCGCCGGGGCACGCCGCATTTCGACCGTCTTTGTCGGGGAGCACCCGGGGCAATCCAATCTGCTAAGTTCTGTCGCGCTACTCTGTCGCCGCGTTGGCCGGACGAGAGGCCCGGCACCGGAGATCGTGATGGCGCGCAAGTATTTCGGAACCGACGGCATCCGGGGCCGGGCCAACGGGGTGATCACCCCGGAACTCGCCCTGAAGGTCGGCCAGGCGGCGGGTCTGGTGTTCCAGCGCGGCGACCACCGCCACCGGGTGGTGATCGGCAAGGACACCCGCCTGTCGGGCTACATGATCGAGACCGCCCTGGTGGCGGGCTTCACCTCGGTCGGCATGGACGTGCTGCTGCTCGGCCCGGTGCCGACCCCCGCGGTGGCGATGCTGACCCGCTCGATGCGGGCCGATATCGGGGTGATGATCTCGGCCTCGCACAACGCCTTCGAGGATAACGGCATCAAGCTGTTCGGGCCCGACGGGTTCAAGCTCAACGACGCGATCGAGCGTGAGATCGAGGAGCTGATCGACGCCGAGCTGCACACCAAGCTGGCCGGCTCCGCCGACCTCGGCCGGGCCAAGCGGATCGAGAGTGTGCACGCCCGCTACATCGAGTTCGCCAAGCGCACCCTGCCCCGACACGTGACCCTCGACGGCCTGCGGGTGGTGGTCGATTGCGCCAACGGCGCCGCCTACCGGGTCGCCCCCGAGACCCTGTGGGAGCTCGGCGCCGAGGTGATCGCCATCGGCACCGAGCCGGACGGGTTCAACATCAACCGGGATGTCGGCTCCACCGCCCCGGCCGCCCTGGTCGCCAAGGTGCGCGAGCGCCGGGCCGATATCGGCATCGCGCTGGACGGCGACGCCGACCGGGTGCTGATCGTCGACGAGAAGGGCCACGTGGTCGACGGCGACCAGCTGATGGCCGTGGTCGCGCGCTCCTGGCAGGAGGACGAGCGGCTCACCCAGCCGGGGCTGGTGGCCACCATCATGTCCAATCTCGGCCTGGAGCGCTTTCTCGGCGGCCTCGGCCTGTCGCTGGCCCGCACCGCGGTCGGCGACCGCTACGTGCTCGAGCACATGCGCGAGCACGGCTACAACCTCGGCGGCGAGCAATCCGGCCACATCATCATGTCGGACTACACCACCACGGGCGACGGCCTGGTGGCGGCCCTGCAGATCCTGAGCGTGGTGCAGCGCCAGGGCCGGCCGGTGAGCGAGGTCTGCCACTGCTTCGACCCGCTGCCGCAGATCCTCAAGAACGTCCGCTACCGGGCCGGCGAGCCGCTGAGCCAGGACAGCGTGGTCAGCGCCATCGCCCAGGCCCGCGCCCGGCTGGGCAATGGCGGCCGCCTTGTGATCCGCCCCTCCGGCACCGAGCCGGTGATCCGCGTGATGGCCGAGGGCGACGACCGCGGCCTGGTCAACGAGGTGGTCGACGAGGTGGTCGAGGCCGTCACGAAAGTCGCAGCCTGAGGTCGGGGGTCCCGAGGGGCCCGCGGCCCTTCGGCGGGGCTTTCGCGCTCACGCATATGCGGCGCGCAGCAAAGCGGGCGCGGTGGTCCGCCACGCCGCCAGCAGGGCGGCGCGCAGGGTCTCCTCCTCGCACGGGTCGAGGTCGAGATTGGTCCAGCCGCGCCGGCCCCAGGCGCCGTCCAGGGGCGTGAACAGGTCCGGCTCGGCCTCGCACAACGCGGCCTGGTCGGCCGGGGCCAAGCGCAGCACCACCCGGTCCTCCTCCACCCACAGGGTCGCGAAGACCCGGCCGCCGACCCGGAAATCCGGGTTGCCGCGGTGGGCGCCCGCCACCGTCTCCGGCAGCATCAGCGCCAGGATGCGCACGTCCTCGGGCAACACCGGCTCAGCCCGATCCGCCGGCGGGCGTCGTCGTCGTCCTGACGGTGCGGGATGGTGCGGGCAAGACTAGCAAATCCTTCCCTGGGGTGCAGGTTTGCGGACCGTAAGCAGCCGGCAAGGCTAACATTTAACGTTAAGCCGGATTTAAGACGTTCGATCCATCCTTCGCCTCGTCAACAGAGCCGGCATGCCAAGCCTCCGGCACACGAGTCTAGTGAAGGAATCTCCATGGCCCGCTCCAAGCTGAACGCTTTGGTGCGCAGCCTGACGCTCGCGGCGAGCGTCGGCGCGCCCTGCCTGGCCGCTGCCGCGGACCTGTTGCCCC
>NZ_VRVA01000185.1:0-7121 GCF_008039945.1 Methylobacterium sp. WL64 | reverse complement strand
TGGTTCAACCGATTCCGTCGATTGCCCATCCGCTACGAGCGACGCGCAGACATCTACGAGGCCTTCACGAGCCTCGCCGCCAGCCTCATCACTCTCAACCAGATCAGACGGTTCTGTTAGGCGCTCTAAATACGTGGCCTGGCTCAGCAATCGTCGCCCTTGCCGGCCTTGTCACCGAGCTGCTGGTTGGCTCCCGCGTTGTTCATGGCGCCGACCGTGCCCGGCGAGGCCGGCTGCTGGCCGCCAGCGAGGTTCTTGCTGGACGTGCCGACGCCGGCGCCCTGGTCGGTCTTCGCCTCGGATCCCGGCTTCTGGCCGACCATCTGGTTGGCACCTGCGGCGTTCATCGCGCCGACCGTGCCGGGCGAGGCGGGCTGCTGGCCGCCAGCCAGGTTCTGGCTCGACTTGTCGACGTCCGAACTCTTCGGGTTCACCTGACCCGGGGTGGGGTCCTTCGCCTTCGTCGTCCCGGTGTTGCACGGGGCGGCGAGGGCCGGCACGGCCAGGGCGAGGGTGGCCACGACGGCGATGGCAACGGATTTCATAAGCGTATCCTCAGAAGTCTTTGATTGTCGCTGACAAGACTTTGGACAGCCCCAGGTTCCAGGCGAAGACGGTCGCACGCGCGCAGGTGGAATTCAGCGACCCTGCCGCGCCCGCGGCCCGATCCGGCGACGCTGCGGACGCGTGCTGCGCTACCGGAGGGTGAGCGCGTCCAGCCAGCCCTGGGCTGCGGCGTAGCGGATGATCTCCGCCCTGGATCTCAGGCCGAGCTTCTCGGCGGCGCGGGCCTTGTAGGTCTCGACAGACTTCACGCTGACGTCGATGCGCCGCGCGATCTCCTTGTTGCTGAAGCCCTGCGCGATCAGGCGCAACGTCTCCGTCTCCCGCGGGCTGAGCGCTTCGCCGGTTTCGGCCGGCTTGGACCCCGCCGCCGTCGCGGTGCCGTCCCCCACGGCGTGTCCGGCGACGGACGGATCGAGGTACACGCCGCCCGCCGCGACGGCGTGGACCGCCCGCAGGAGGTCCTCAGCCGCCGAGCGCTTCAGGAGATAGCCCCGGGCGCCGGCCTTCAGCAGCGGCTGGACGTAGGCGGCATCCTCGTGGACCGTCAGCACAAGCACCTTGGTCTCCGGACACTCGCCGGTGACGCGCTCCGTCAGTTCGAGACCGTTGAGGCCGGGCATCGACACGTCGAGCACGGCGACATCGGGTGCCACGGACCGGATCAGCGGCAGCGCCTCGCCGCCGTTCGTGGCTTCGCCGACCAGTTCAACCTGGGCATCGGCGTTCAGGAGCGCACGGATGCCCGCGAGGACGATGGGATGGTCGTCGGCGAGGACGACGCGGATGCGGCCCATGGATCGGTCCTTCATGCGCAGGGCGCTGGCGGAACGGGGATGGCGATGAACAACGTCGTGCCGACGCCCGGGGAACTCTCAAGCGTGAGCCCGCCGCCCAGGAGGGACAGGCGCTCGCGGATACCGGACAGGCCGAGGCGCGGCTTGGCCGGCGCGCGGTCCGCTGGAGATTGGGAAACGGCCTCGGGATCGAAACCGACGCCGTCATCCTCGACGATCACCCGCACCTCCCCGGGGCGGTGCTCGACCGAGACGCTGACGGTGTCGGCCCGGGCATGCTTGAGGACGTTGGTGAGCGCTTCCTGCACGATCCGGTAGACCGCGCTCTCGGCGGAGGGCGGCAGGCGCACGGGCTCGCCGAGGATTTCCAGGTCGGCGCGGACGCCGTGGCGCTGGCCCCACTCGCGCAACTGCGTGGCGAGGGCCTCTTGCAGGCCGAGGTCGTCGAGGGCGGTCGGGCGCAGGTCGACGGCGGCGCGGTGGATGTCGCGCCCGATCTCGCCGGCGAGGGCCTGCAGCCACTGGACCTGACGCCCCGCCTCGAGGGTCGCGCCCCCGGCTGCGAGGAGCCGCTCCAGGCCCTTCAGGCCAAGTGAGAGCCCGGTCACGGTCTGGCCGACCTGGTCGTGGAGCTCGCGCGCGATCCGGCGCTGCTCGTTCTCCTGCGCCTCGCCGAGGCGGCGGAGCAGTTCGAGCCGTTCCGCTTCGGCCCGCTTGCGCGGCTCGATGTCGGACACCACGCCGTAAATCAAGCCGGCCGCGGCGGCGCCGTGCAGCCGCGGAGCTCGGCCGGCCAGGCGGACCCAGCGCGGCGCGGGGGGCGAGCCCGCGACCCGGAACTCGACGTCGAGCGCGCCCCCGTCCGCAAGGCTCCTGTGCAGGTCGTCGGCGAGCCGGGCGCGGTCGTCCGGATGCACCATCCCGATCACCCTGCCGGCATCGGCCTCCGTCTCGCCGGACTCAGGGATGCCGGTCTGCCATCCCAGGAGATGGGCCGCGCGCGGCGACCCGGTCACCGTGTCCCGAACCATATCCCATCGCAGCGTTCCGAGTTCGGCGGCCTCGGCGGCGACGGCGCCCTGCTCCTCGCTCGACTTGAGCGCCAGGGAGAACCGCGCGCGCTCGCCGGCCCGCCTCTGCGCCATGTCGCGGCCCACCAGGCCGACCAGCGCCAGCGCGAGGCCGATGCTGAGGACACTGCCGCCGGCCAGGACGAGGTAGGCGCGCAGGACCGGGGCGTTCAGCGTCGCGGCCGGCATCCCGAAATGCACCGACCAGCGCCCGGTATCCGCCAGCGTCCGGTAGACGACCTCGACGTTCGAGCCCTCCAAGGTGGAGCCCGAGTAGAAGCCGTTGGGCGCGTGCCGGATCGCCGCCTGGAGTGCGGCGTCGGCCGGTTGCCCGAGTTCCTCCGCCTCGGCGCGGGTGCGGGCGATGGTGTTTCCGTCGGCATCGACGATGGTCCCCACCCAGCCGTCCGGCGCGCCGGCGTCGCGCAGGATCGAGCTGACCGCGTCGTTGGCGAGACCGACCGAGAGGACGTAGCGGAGGCCGCCTCCCCGGATGACAGGCACCCGCAGGGCGACGAGGCGCTTGCCCGAGACCGGGCCGACCGGGCCGATGCCGCCGACCACGGGACGCCGCGTCCGAACCACCGTATCGAAGCTCCCGCGGTCGGCGGTGGGGCCCAGGTCGTCGTCGAGGGAGCGGAGCAGGTTGACGACCTGGCGGCCGTCCGGATCGGCCAGTTCCACGGTCTCCCAGAGGGGACGCCCCGCCTTCAGCCGCTCGGCCTCGGCGTAGAAGGCGGCGAGGTCGGGCTTGTCGAGGGTGGCGGATGCAGCCTCCGCTTCGAGGACGCCGATCTGCGCGGCGATGTCGGAGGCGACGCGCTCAGCGACGCGTGTCGCGCTCGCCACCGCGGCGCTGCGGGTCAGGTCCCGCTGTTGCTGCGCCATCAGCGTGGCCACGCAGGCGCTGAGGAGGAGCACGGGGATTGCGGCGGCGAGCGCGAGCGCGACGAAGGTGCGGCCGTTGCCCCGGCTCAGTTCGGGCCGGTCGCCGCGGCCGTCGACGTCGTCTCTCCGAAGGGGCATACGCGGGCACTCGAAGGGGAACGTCCGTCGTGGGCGCCGCAGCCTGCACGGTCCGCAGGCCTCTGAATCTCGCCCCGTCCGACAGCCGACGCGCGCGTCAAGGCTCCGAGCGACCTAGCACTACTTTGGCAGATTGAGGGAACGCTGGAGGTTTTTGCGGATTCGCCTGCCACGGCCATGAGCGTGGGTGCTCGCGATGTCAGGTGCTGGCGGATGGCGTGAGGATCTGGACCGGTGGCTGCAGCCGTTCGTTGCGGGACTGTCACATCCGGCGCGTCGGGCTATGTGCCCGCTCTACGTGAGCGGTCTGATCGGCTTGGGTGACCGCAAGAGCGTCCAGCCGATGGCGGCGCGGGCCGAGGGTGTGCCCTATGATCGGCTGCACCACTTCATCGCCGCCGGGATCTGGGATGAGGCTCCGCTTCAGCGGGCTCTTCTCGGCGAGGCCGATCGCCTCGTCGGTGGTGCGGATGCGATCCTGGTCATCGACGACACCGCTCTGCCGAAGAAGGGCAACCGCTCGGTTGGGGTCGCACCGCAATACGCCACGACGCTGGGCAAGACCGCCAACTGCCAAACACTGGTGTCGCTCACGCTGGCGCGTGGCGAAGTGCCCGTAGCAGTCGGCTTGGCACTGTTCCTGCCCGAGACCTGGACGGGCGACCCGGATCGGATGGTATCGGCCGGCGTACCCGAGGGCCTGCGCGCGGCCCGCACCAAACTGGAGATCGCGGTTGCGGAGATCGACCGGGTTCGGGAGGCTGGCGTGCGCTTCGGCTGCGTGCTGGCCGATGCAGGGTATGGGTCCGCCCCGTTCCAGCAAGCCCTGAGCGCGCGTGGCCTGAGTTGGGCTGTCGGGATCTCAGGACGCAACAAGGTCTACCCGGCCGACGTGACGATGATCTTCCCCGTCGCGGGGCGGGGGCGACCGCGCAAGCGTCATGTGCCGGATCAGGTCTCGATCGCGGCGGAGACGATCCTGGCAGATATGAGCGGCCGATTGGTGACCTGGCGACGCGGCACCAAAGGCCGGCTGCGGGCTCGCTTCTGCGCGCTGCGCGTGCGGATGGCCGATGGCCCGACCCAGCGGATCGGCGGACAAGGCAATCAGCATCTGCCCGGCGACGAGGTCTGGCTGGTGCGCGAGGAGCGAGGCTCGGGCGAGCGTAAATACTACCTCTCAAACCTGCCGGCCGAGGCAACGCTCAAGCAGCTGGCCGCAACGATCAAGGCGCGCTGGATCTGCGAGCAGGCGCACCAGCAGATGAAAGAGGAACTCGGCCTCGACCACTTCGAGGGCCGATCCTGGACCGGGCTGCATCGGCACGCGCTGATGACCATGATGGCCTATGCCTTCCTGCAATCCCGACGCCTCGCAGCGGCGGGGCGGAAAAAAAAGAAGCGCCTGCCCGCCGCCCCAGCCCTCGATGCCGGCGATCCGCCAAGCCATCCTGGATCACCTCAGTCAGCCACCACCGCGGCGATGCCCGCACTGTGACGCCGTTCTCAATCTGCCACCCTGAAGTCAATCTGCCAAAGTAGTGCTAGGTGATTCAATGCTTTTTGAATGATGGTCGGTCTAGAACAATTACTCTTTGTATTTTGTTGGCGGCGCCGGGGTCAATCTAAACGTCATAAAACGATCTTGATGCCGTTTTTAGGACCTCTTAATGTGAGGGCGAGGCGGTCATGTCGTGAACGTTGATTGGTAGATTAAGCTCGACGTGCCAAATTGAAAAATGGCCTCTATCGCCGTAGGCCCATGATAAGCCCGAGTTCAATCCAATCAAGTGCTTCCCGCTGATAGCGCGGGAACTTATCGAGGCGATTAACGTTTAAATTAGTTGTTTCGCGACCATGTTTGTTGAAAGATTTGAATATACGCGCAAGCACTCGTCATCTCCCATTCGATTGATCCATGATCTATCAAATGGGCAATCCGTAATCACGGTGCCCAAACGCTGGGCAGCAATTTGCCTTATGCATGGCTGGTGAGCAAGGCCAAACAGTTCTTCGGAATGGATCTTCTGCAAAGTCCTCTCAAGCCTTTATGAACAAAATGCTGTCATGTGTTCTTGCAGTATCCTGCTCACGATGCCGACAGTCTTCGGGATTCGGGCGCGATCTCTAACAATCAAATGCGCACTTGCGGTCTGTAAGGCTGGTTCTACAGTATCAAGCGCCGATAATTCATCACGCGCGTTCGGAACAAGAACGCTAAAGCGCGGGAGGAAGGTCACGCCGAGGCCGGCGGTGACGAAATTGATCATCATCGAGATTGAGTCCGCTTCGATCACCGGAACGAGCGGGAGGCCGCGATCGCTGGCTGCGCGGGCAACTAAGTGGTAGATTGCATGGTTGCTATTCAATATAGCCAAAGATGAAGTCAAAACGTCCGACAATTTTAGATGCTTGATTTCACGTAGCGGAGAGTTTCGGGGAACGATGGCGCACAACGGTTGACGTCCGATCGCGAGGGAATACGTGCCCGACAATAAAATGGGATTGTAGGCCATGCCGATATCGACTTGTCCGAGGCTTACCATCTTGACTATTGCGTCGCTGCCGGCGACGGTCATATTGTAATTGATTTCCGGGTATTTGCTCGTAAGTGGGGGCAATCCGTTTTTCATCAAATCCGGGGCAAACCCTTCGCCGACAGCAAGGCGAACGATCCGCCGCGTTTCCTCGCGGAACTGTCCCAATCGATCTAGGACGAAGGCCTGCTCCTCCCGAAGGAAGTTGGCATGACCGAGAAGGATATGTCCCGCATCTGTGAGGTGCATGCCTTGGGAATGTTGAGAGAAAAGCCGAATGCCGAGCCGTTCTTCGTGTTCGGAGATACGTTGACTGATCGCAGACGGTGCGATGTTAAGTCGATCTGATGCTTTCCGGACCGAGCCCTCGCGAGCGACGAAGAGAAATTCACGCAAGAAGCGGTGATCGAAAATATCCATGGCGGCGAAGCTTGAGAAATCGCCTTTCCCAACGGCGTCGACTGATTGATGTCTGGCACGCGCGGCTAGCCGGGCTTTCTCTTTCTCATCCATTGTTTTTGTAAACTTTCCTGCTTCAGCTATGGCAAATTTGGCGAAAGGTGGCCTTTTGTCGAAATCACATTCTCTCTGCCTTGATCCATCTTTAGGTAAGCTCACGGAAATATGCAGCTTTGTTGAGATGATGTTTTGTTCTGGAATGGTCGCGAGGACAGATTGGGTTCTGACTTCGATCGTACGGTAAGGGTGCGCGCATCAAGAGTTAGGCGAGGTACGCGTTGCTATTTCGAGCGACTGACTTGAAATAGATGATTTGGAGTATTGCAATTTCACGTCGTTTTAATCTAAGATAAATTGCAAATCAAGCGCGTTCTGATGCATGATGAGACATCTGAGTTTTGACTTGATGGCGGAAATCTCGTCGCCTTCAGCTATAACCCTGAGCGTTCCCTTAACAAGAACGGCGTGTTCAAAAAGTGCGTCTTGTAGCAACGGCATGAGCAGTTGATATTGTTTCTCGAATGGGAGGCATAGCGATGATCATTGAGACGATAGGTGTCGTCGGGCTCGGCAATATGGGTCTCGGCATGGCGGCGACCTTGGCGCGCAAGGGCTTCGCGGTCATCGGCTACGACATCAGCGACGCCCGGCGCGCCGCCGTCGAGGCG
>NZ_VRVA01000184.1:0-7193 GCF_008039945.1 Methylobacterium sp. WL64 | reverse complement strand
GCACGGCCCGGAACGCCCGCCCCGACGAAACTCGCCGCGGCGGCCCCCGCGGCGCTGCCGGCCTCGGCCAAGTCCACCCTGGCGCATCTGGCCTCCGGCGCCGCCAAGGGGTCGACGATGCTCGCCTCCAAGACCGCGGCCCCGGCCTCGGCCAAGGCGGCGGTGCCAACCAAGGTCGCGGCGGCCGCGAAGGCTCCGGCCCCTGTGAAAGCCGGGACCCCCACCCGGACGGCGTCGGGCGGGGGGCATGCCCGCCTCGCCGGGATCTATTGAGGGCAGCCCCGGCGCGTCCCGGACGGCACGCCGTTCCGCAATGCGGCATTTCGCGTTCGATCCGGCGCTGAAACCGTAATATGGTCACGCTTGTTATCCGGATGCGGCGGGAGTTTCTCCGGCCGGGCGGCAGGCGCGGGACGGACCGGTGATGCGCAGGACCCTTCTCACCCTTCTGGCGGCCGCTTGCGCGCTGGGCGCCGGCCTCGCGGGCGCGACCGCTCAGGGCTTCCAGACGGCGGCCCCGCACGCGATCCTGATCGATGCGGATTCCGGCTCGGTGCTGTTCGAGAAGGCCGCCGACGAGCGGTTCTCCCCGGCCAGCATGGCCAAATTGATGACCACCGACATCGTGTTCGAGGCGCTGAAATCCGGCCGCCTGGCGATGGATACGGAGTTCACCGTCACCGAGGACGCCTGGAAGCGGGGCGGGGCGGGCGGCGGCGGCTCATCGATGTTCGCCCAGGTCAACAGCCGCATCAAGATGTCGGACCTGCTGCGCGGGCTGATCGTCCAGTCGGGCAACGACGCCGCGATCACCATCGCGGAGAACATGGCCGGCACCGAGGATTCCTTCGCCGGGCTGATGAACCGGCGGGCCAAGGAGATCGGGCTGACGAATTCGACCTTCCGCAACGCCACCGGCTACTCGGCCCCCGACCAGAAGGTCACGGCCCGGGACATGGCCAAGCTCGCGATCCACCTGATCGACACCTACCCGGACCTGTACAAGATCTTTGCCGAGAAGGAGTTCACCTGGAACAAGATCCGCCAGCAGAACCGCAACCCGCTCCTGGCGCTCGACATCGGCGCCGACGGGCTGAAGACCGGCTACCTGGAGGAATCCGGCTATGCGCTGACCGGCTCGGCGGTGCAGAACGGCCAGCGCCTGGTGCTGGTGATCTCGGGGCTCAAGACCGCCCGGGACCGGGCCTCCGAGGCGCGCAAGCTGATGGAATGGGGTTTCCGCGCGTTCGAGACGCGGCAGATCTTCGGGGCCGGCGAGACGGTCGCCGACGCCTCCGTGTTCGGCGGCCAGGCGGGCTCCGTTCCGCTGGTCTCGAAGAAGCCGGTGCGGGTCCTGCTGCCCCGCGGCTCCAGCGACCGGGTCAGCGCCAAGGTGGTCTATACCGGGCCGCTGATGGCCCCCGTCGAGGAGGGCCAGCAGGTCGGCACCCTGCGGATCCAGCGCGGCGACACGGTCGCCCTCGACCAGCCGCTCTTCGCCGGCGCGACGGTGGAGCCCGGCACGCTGTCGCAGCGGGCGATGGACGCGGCGCTGGAGTTCGGTACCGGCCTCGTGCGCAAGGCCTTCGACCGCGTCGGCAAGAAGGACGCGAAGTCCGGCGAGCGTACGGCCGATCCGACGTGATTGGACGCCCGTGATCGTGCCAGGCTTCGAGGACGCTTCGCAGCGAACCTTCATCACCTTCGAAGGCGGGGAGGGCGCCGGCAAGTCGACCCAGGTCGCCCGCCTGGCCGCGACCCTGCGGTCCCGCTCGGGCCGGGAGGTCCGCGTGACCCGCGAGCCCGGCGGCTCGCCCCGGGCCGAGGAAATCCGCGTGGCCCTGCTCGGCGGCGTCGCCAAGCCCTACGGCCCCTTCGCGGAGGCGCTGCTGTTCAGCGCAGCCCGGATCGACCACCTCGACCGCCTGATCCGCCCGGCCCTGCGCCGGGGCGAGATCGTGCTGTGCGACCGCTTCATCGACTCGACCCGGGCCTACCAGGGCGCGGCGGGCGGCCTCGACCCGGCGGTGATCGCCGCCCTGGAGCGGGTCGTGGTCGGCCCGACCCGGCCCGACCTGACCCTGATCCTCGATCTGCCGCCCGAAGCCGGGCTCGCCCGCGCGGCCGGGCGCAGCGCCGGGACGGGGCAGGGGGCCGACCGGTTCGAGGCGGAATCGCTGGCCTTCCACACGCGGCTGCGCGACGCCTTCCTGGCGATCGCCCGGGCCGAGCCGCAACGTTGCGCGGTGATCGATGCCGGTCGCGACCCCGATGCGGTGGAAGCCGCGATCCGCGCCGCGGTGGCCTCCCGCCTGCCGGGCCTGCTGCCGCTCAAGGAAAGCCGCGGCGATGCCGCCTGACCCCCGCGCCATGAAATTGGCAGACCGCGCCGCCGACGACGTCGAGCCCGGCGACCTCCCCGGTATCGCGCGCCCGCGGGAGACCCGGGCGCTGGTCGGCCACGCGGCCGCGGCGGCCGCCTTCGCGGAGGGAATCGCGGCGGGGCGCCTGCACCATGCCTGGCTGATCGGCGGCGCGCCCGGGATCGGCAAGGCGACGCTGGCCTACCGGGTCGCCCGCCGCCTGCTGGCCTATCCCGCCGGCGGCGGGCCGGCCGGGCTCGATGTGCCGGACGAGAACCCCGTCGCCGGCAAGGTCGCGGGCCTGTCGCATCCGAACCTCGTGGTCCTGCGCCGCCACCGCACCGTCGGCGCCAAGACGCTGCCCACCAAGATCTCGGTCGACATGGTCCGCCGGGCCCTGGACCTGTTCGCCTCGACCGCCACCGATTCCGGCTGGCGGGTCTGCATCCTCGACAGCGCCGACGACCTCAACGCCAACGCGGCCAACGCCCTGCTCAAGGTCCTGGAGGAGCCGCCGCCGCGCGCCCTGTTCCTGATCCTGGCCCACCAGCCCGGCCGACTGCTGCCGACGATCCGATCCCGCTGCCGGGTGCTGATGCTGCGCCCGCTGGCGCCCGAGGCGGTGGCCCAGGTGGTGCGCGGCCTGCCCGAGCCGTTCCCGCAGCCGGAGGAGGCCGCCCTGGCCCGGGCGGTCGCCCAGTGCGAGGGCTCGGTCGCCCGGGCGCTGGCGATGCTCGACCCGGTCACGGCCGGCCTCGTCGCCGAGGTCGAGACCCTGCTCGCCCGGGCGCAGACGCCCGATTGGGGCCGGGTGCTCAAGCTCGCCGAGACCCTGGCCGGGCGCGACGCCGAGGTGCGGTTCGAGGCCGCCCAGGACGCGGTCCTGCGCTTCGTCTCGGCCGAACTCGACCGCCGCCGGAACGAGCCGCCCGCCCGCCTCGCCGCCCTGGTGGACGTCGCGGACCGGTTCGGCCGCGCCGCCCGGGAGGCGGCGATCTACAATCTCGACCGGCGCCCGGTGGTGCTGTCACTGTTCGGCGATCTCGCCGAGGCGGCCTCGTAACCCCTCTGCGCGCCGGGACGACCAGGGCGCTGCCCTGGACCCGCAAAAGGTCCCGGATCGTCTGGGGTCACGATCGTCCGCGCGGTTCCCGATCCCGGCGGCTGTTGCGTCCCCGCCGCTGCCGCGCGACAACGCGGGCAACCTCCTGCGATGATCCGGAACACCCCGACGTGACGTCCAACGCCCCGGCGCACTCCAAAAAAACCTTCGGCCTCTCGACCGCGATCTCCTACCCCAACGGCGCGCCGCATATCGGTCACGCCTACGAGGTGATCGCCGCCGACGCCATCGCCCGCTTCCACCGGCTCGACGGCTACGACGTGCTGTTCTCCACCGGCACGGACGAGCACGGCCTCAAGATCCAGCAGGCGGCGACCCGGGCCGGCACCAGCCCGCGCGCGTATGTCGACGGCACCGCAGCGCGCTTCCAGGCGATGGCCGACCGGATGGACTGCGCCTACGACCGCTTCATCCGCACCACCGAGCCCGGCCACTACGAAGCCGCGCAGGAGATCTGGCGGCGGATGGAGGCCAACGGCGACATCTACCTCGACACGTATGCCGGCTGGTACTCGGTGCGCGACGAGGCCTATTACGACGAGGCCGAGACCCGCCTGCTCGAGGATGGCAGCCGCCGCAGCCTCGCCACCGACACCCCGGTCGTGTGGATGGAGGAGGAGAATTTTCTCTTCAGATTGTCCGCCTATCAGGACCGGCTGCTGAAGCTCTACGAGGACCAGCCCGACTTCATCGGCCCGGAAACCCGAAGGAACGAGGTGGCGAGCTTCGTGCGCTCCGGCCTCAAGGACCTCTCGGTCAGCCGCACCAATTTCGACTGGGGGGTACCGGTGCCGGGGCATCCCGGCCACGTCATGTATGTCTGGGTCGACGCCCTGACCAACTACCTGAGCGTCACCGGCTTCCCCGACGCGGAGAATCCCCTGAAGAAGTTCTGGCCGATGGACCTGCACGTCATCGGCAAGGACATCGTCCGGTTCCACGCGGTCTACTGGCCGGCCTTCCTGATGGCGGCCGGGCTGCCCCTGCCCAAGCGCGTCTTCGGCCACGGCTTCCTGCTCTCCAAGGGCGAGAAGATGTCGAAGTCGCTCGGCAACGTGCTCGACCCGTTCGAGCTCGCCGACACCTACGGGGTCGACCCGGTGCGCTACTTCGTGCTGCGCGAGGTGCCGTTCGGCGGCGACGGCAGCTACAGCCACGAGGCGATCATCGGCCGGATCAACGCCGATCTCGCCAACGACCTCGGCAACCTCGCCCAGCGCTCGCTCTCGATGGTCGCCAAGAATTGCGACGGCGCGGTGCCGGATCCCGGGGCCCTGCCGGGTTCTTTGGACGCGGCCGATCGCGCCCTGCTGGCCCAGGCCGACGCTCTCCCGGACAGGGTGCGGAGCCTGATGGGCGATCTCGCGCTCCACAGCGTCCTGGCCGAGATCTGGGCGGTGGTGGCCGAGGCCAACCGCTACTTTGCCGGGCAGGAGCCGTGGCGCCTGCGCAAGTCCGATCCGGCCCGGATGAACGCGGTGCTCTACACGACGCTGGAATCGCTGCGGGCGTTCGGCATCCTGGTCCAGCCGTTCGTTCCGACCGCGGCCTCCAAGCTCCTGGACCTGCTGGCCGTTCCGGCGGACCGGCGCAACCTCGCCGATGCGGGGGAGGGCGGACGCCTGGTACCCGGCACGGCGCTCCCCGCCCCGGCTCCGGTCTTCCCGAGGTTCGAGCGGCCCGAAGCGCCGGCGGCCTGACAGCGATCCGAGACACGATGCTGATCGACAGCCACTGCCATCTGGATTTCCCAGATTTCGCCGCCGACCTGCCGGGGGTGATCGCCCGCGCCCGGGAGGCGGGCGTCACCGGGATGCTGACCATCTCGACCCGGGTCGCCCGGGCCGGGACCTACCGGGCGATCGCCGAGGCCCACCCCGAGATCTGGTTTACCGTCGGCACCCATCCGGACGGGGCCGCCGAGGAGCCGGATGTGCCCGCCGAGACGATCGCGGGCCTCGCGCGCGCGCACCCCCGCTGCGTCGGGATCGGCGAGGCCGGGCTCGACTACCACTACCCCGACGGCGCCCCCGAGGCCGTGCAGGAACGGGTGCTGCGCGCCCATATCGAGGCGGCGCGCCTGTCCGGCCTGCCGCTCGTCATCCACGCCCGGGATGCCGACGAGCACATGGAGCGGGTGCTCACCGACGAGATGGGTCGGACGCCGTTCCGGGCGGTGCTGCACTGCTTCTCGTCGGGCCGGCGCCTCGCCGAGGCCGGGCTCGAGCTCGGGCTGTCGATCTCGTTCTCCGGCATCGTCACCTTCCGGCGCGCGCACGCGTTGCGCGACATCGCCCGGAGCGTGCCCCTCGACCGGATCCTGGTGGAGACCGACGCGCCGTTCCTCGCCCCCGAGCCGCATCGCGGGCGCACCAACGAGCCGGCCTACACCGCCGACACCGCCCGGACGCTGGCCGAGACCCTGGGGCTGTCCGCCGAGGACTTCGCCCGGATCACCACCGCGAATTTCTTCACCCTGTTCGACAAGGCTAAACCCGGGGAGGCAGCGTGACGACTTCGGAGGATGCGCCGGCAACGCTGACTCTGCGCATCCTCGGCTGCGGCTCCTCCGGTGGGGTGCCGCGGGTCGCCAGCGGCTGGGGCGCCTGCGATCCGGAGGATCCGCGCAACCGCCGCCGCCGCTGCTCGATCCTCGTCGAGCGTGAATCCGGGGGAGGGCGGACCACCCTGCTGGTCGATACCTCGCCGGACCTGCGCGAGCAGCTCATCGACGCGGGCGTGCGACGCCTCGACGGCGTGCTCTACACCCACGCCCATGCCGACCACACCCACGGTATCGATGACCTGCGCCCGCTGGTGATCGCCATGCGGGGGCGCATCCCGGTCTATGCCGACAGCCTGACCCGGTCGCTGCTGACCACGCGGTTCGGCTACTGTTTCGAGACGCCCCCCGGCAGCGCCTATCCGCCGATCCTCGATGTGCGCGACCTGCCCGATGCGCTCAGCCTCGACGGGCCGGGCGGTGCGATCATGGCCGAATCGCTCCTGGTCGAGCACGGTACGGAGGCCGCCCTCGGCTTCCGCTTCGGCCAAGCCGCCTACATCCCCGATGTCAGCGTGATCCCAGAGGCGAGCCTGGATCGGCTCCATGGTCTCGATCTCCTGATCATCGACGCGCTGCGTGACACGCCGCATCCCACGCACTTCTCCGTCGCGGACGCCCTCGCGCTGATCGAGACGGTCCGGCCCCGGCGCGCCGTGCTCACCAACCTCCACACCGACCTCGACTATGCGGCGCTGGCAGCGCGCCTGCCGGAAGGGGTGGCCCCGGCCTATGACGGCATGAGCCTGAGCCTCGACGACTGAACCGCCCTTCGCGGGGGGGGCGAATCGGGCGTCACACGGCCGTCGCCGCCGGAGTCCAAGAAAATCGGCTCCGCCCCGGAACAACCCTGTTGACGGCGCGGATTGAGCTGCGTATACACCGCTCATCGGCGCCGGCCGCGGAAGTGGCCCGGGCGCTGAGGCATCTTCTGACAGTTCAGCGGGATTGGCCGGCTTAAGCGCCGGGCGATCGGCTGTCTGTCTCTGGTAGGCGGGTCTGCGGACCTGATCGACCGGTCTTTGACATTGTTGGATTTGAGGAAGGGAGACGCGGACGGCGTTTGTCCTTGCGGCTGGAGCTTTGGCTTCGGCAAGTGAGAGACTAGTGCCGATCGTCGTGTTTCTCTTTTTGAGCTCACCGA
>NZ_VRVA01000183.1:0-7349 GCF_008039945.1 Methylobacterium sp. WL64 | reverse complement strand
CCCCCCCCGCCCCCGCTGCCGTGAGGCTCGGGCTGGCGCAGCGCCCCCCCCCATACCGGATGGTGGGGGGTCTACGGCGTTTCGCTCCTCTGCGGCGTCGGCTTCACCGTGAGCCTGTTCATCGGTCTGCGCGCCTGCGCAAAGTCGCCCGGGCTTGAGGCCGAGACCAAGGTCGGCGTGCTGATCGGCTTGCTGGCCTGCATGGCCCCCGGGGCGCTGGTGCTGCGGTTCGCCCCGGCCGGCCCGGCCCGGACCTCAGCCAGCGCCCAGCCGCTGCACCCGGCCGCATCAGCCTTCCTCGACCTCCCAGAACCGCGTGAAGCATCGTGCCGCCTCAGTTCCCAGGGCGCCGTCCCGGCGCCATCGACGGCCGTCTGTCCGATATCATCCTCGCCCCAACGGGGGTTCTACTCCTCGGGATGGGTGCCGTGATGGTGCTGTCGTGGCTTTTGGGGGATGAAGCGGGCGCCGTGGCCGGGTACGGCATCACGCGGGATTTCTGAGATCCACCCCTTACGGCCCTTCAACCAATGACGACGTTCACCGCGACGCTGCGCGAGCTCTACGAGGAGGACACCGGACGCGCACATCGCTTCCGCTACGGCCTGCTCGTCTTCGACGTCGCGACCATCGTCTTCGTGGTCGTCACCTCGTTCCTGCCGCTAAGCCCCTGGATCGTTGCCAGCGACGTGGCGCTTGGCCTGTGCGTACTGTTGGACTTCGCGGCCCGTCTGTTCATCAGCCCAGCGCCGCTGCGCGAGTTCCGGCACCTCAGCACCTGGACGGACGTGGTGGCGGTGGCCTCGTTCCTCGCCCCCGTGCTGGTCGAGGGCGTCGGCTTCCTGCGCATCCTGCGGACCTTGCGCCTGCTGCGGACCTACCACCTCTTGGAGCGGCTGCGGCAGGACAGCGACCTGTTCCGCCGCAACGAGGACGCGATCCTGGCCGCGACCAACCTCGTGGTCTTCGTGTTCACGATGACCGGCATCGTCTACGCCACGCAGCACGGCTCCAACCCGGCCATCCAGACGCCGGTCGACGCGCTGTACTTCACGGTGACCTCGCTGACGACGACGGGCTACGGCGACATTACCCTGCCGGGGCCGACCGGCCGGCTGTTGTCGGTCTTCGTGATGATCTGCGGCGTGACGCTGTTCTTCCGCCTCGCGCAGGTGGTGTTCCGCCCCTACAAGGTTCGCTTCCCCTGCAACGCATGCGGGCTGCAGCGCCATGAGCCGGACGCCGTGCACTGCAAGGCCTGCGGCACCCTCCTCAACATCCCCGACGAGGGTGCCTACTAGGGGCGAGATCTGGGTTCTTACGCACTTTTGGTGCTGAGCGGTGGTTTGGATGTTGATTCGCATGTTGGCCCGAGGGCAGTGCGATGCCGATCTCGAGCCCGTCCATGCCGTCGGTCCCGGACGGCCTGCACGTCGATGGTCTGACGCTGGACACGTCCGGGTTGCTGATCACCGCCCGAACCACGGCAACCCAAGCCTGCTGTCGGGGCTGCGGGCGTGCTTCGTCGCGGGTGCACAGCAGGTGTTGACGGACGTTCGACGACCTGCCCTGGCGGGACTCATCGGTGACGTTGCGGGTGCAGGTGCGCCGCTTCCGCTGCGGCCATTGCCCGGGGCGGATCTTTGCCGAACGCGTGCCAGGGTTGGGTGCGCGCAAGGCGCGCCGCAGCGACCGGTTGGCCGAGGCGCAGACCGACATCGGCATGGTGCTGGGTGGTGAGGCTGGCGCAAGGTTGTCGCGGCGGCTGGCCATGCCTGTCAGCGGCGACACCGTCCTGCGCCTGATCCGTCGTCGCGGGACCATACCGTCTCCGCCGCCGCGGGTCATCGGCATCGGCGATTGGGCGTGGCGGCGCGGCCGGTCCTACGGCACCATCGTGTGCGACTTGGAGCTGCGGCACGTCATCGATCTGTTGCCCGGCCGCTCGTCGGCACCGGTGCGGGACTGGCTCACCGCCCATCCGAGCGTGACCGTCGTCAGCCGTGACCGTTCGGGACCCTGCGCCGAGGCCGCGCGCACGGGAGCACCGACGGCGACGCCGGTCGCGGATCGCTGGCACTGCTCGTCAACGCTTCCGAGGCCCTGCGCGGCGTCGTCGAGCGGCACCAGTCCGAGATCCGAGGCATGGCGCACCGCGCCGTGCACGACCCCGATATACGCGCCTTCGCCGACCACCTGCGCCAGAACGATCCCACCGGACTGACGCCCTAGCTGGAAGCTGCAGCCGCGACCGATCTCGGCGGCTTCGTCACCGGGCTCCGGCAGGGCGAGCCAGCCGTGCGCGCCGCCATCGTCGAGCTTCGGAGCACCGGCCCCGTCGAGGGGCAGGTCAACCGCCTCAAGGTGATCAAGCGGATCACGTACGGTCGCGCCGGTTTCAATCTCCAACGCCAACGCGACCTGCATGCTGCATGAGCCAGGATCGGCAAAGCTTGATCGGATGCCAAACCTTAGGCACCGAATGTGTGGAAGAATTACGCTTCGACAACGATCCACAGTCCAGCCGGGCCGAAGCGATCCGATTGGGCCCTGCTTCAACGCGGGTCGCTCCCGAGCCACCGGCGCTTCGACTGATCCAGATGCACGTGCATCAGGGCCTGGGCGAGCAGCGGATCCCCGACCTCGAGCGCAGACAGGATGGCCTCGTGCTCGGCCAAGGCGAGGGTCCAGGCGGTGACCGTCTCGAAGCGGTTGCGGAACTCGGTCGAGATCGGGCTGTGCCGCCCGTCGAAGAGTTCGCCGACGATGCGGGCTAGCACGCTATTGCCCGACTGCGCCGCGATCGTCGTGTGGAACAGCCGGTCATGGTCGAGCGGCTTGCTTCCCTGCGCGATCGTCTCGCGCATCCCATCGACAGTCCGGCGCAGGATACTCACCGCCCCCTGCGTCATCCGGGGAACCGCCAGGACGACCACGGCGCCCTCGATGACCGCGCGGGCCTGCATGAGCTCGACTGGGCTATCGCCGATGATAGCGGCACGGGGAGGGCGCGTCTCGCCGGAGGTCAGGACGTAGAGGCCCGAGCCCATCCGGATCTCGATCGTCCCCTCAATCTCCAGCGCGATCAACGCTTCCCGCAAGGACGGACGCGACACGCCGAGTTGCTGCGCCAGTTCGCGCTCGGCCGGAAGCCGATCCCCGGGTGCGAATGCACCATCCTGGATCAGGATGCGGATCTGGTCGGCGACCTGCTGGTAGAGCCTGCGCTCGTTCGTGCGAGGAGAAGGCAATTCATGTCCCATGACTGGCCTGACCAAATTTGCGCGGCCCAAAACCGCTTATGGGTTGCGGACTGAAAAAGCCACTAAACCTAGAGCTGTTTTCTGTCCATGTCCCACCATCCTTAACTCATGCCACCGAAATTGGCTTGACCAATTTTGGTGAAGTGCTATCGATTGGGCCTGTAACGAGTCTGCCCCCGAGAGAAGGCCGACGCCCACAGGGAGGGTTGCCGTGGTTTTCGACGGCGGATCGCACGTGCTTGCGCGCGAGGGGCGCGACGAGACGGACGCGCCGCCAGCGCGGGACCGGTCGGCTGGACCCGACGCGGTCATCCTGGCCCTTCACCAGATCGGCAAGACATTCCCCGGGGTCGTAGCGCTCGCGGATGTGAGCTTCGATCTCCGTCGCGGCGAGGTACATGCCGTCTGCGGAGAGAACGGTGCTGGGAAGTCGACGCTGATGAAGATCATCAGCGGCGTCTACACGCCGACGACCGGACGGATCCTCTACAAAGGAGTAGAGCGGCACTTCTCCTCGCCGCTGCAGGCCGAGAAGGCCGGGATCGCGATGATCCACCAGGAGCTGAACCTGGTGCCTCACCTGTCGGTGGCGGAGGACATCTACTTGGCTCGCGAGCCGCGGCGGGGGTTCTTGATCGACCGGGCCAAGCTTCGGGCCGATGCGCGGCGCTGCCTCGACCTGACCGGTATTTTGGACCGAGCCGATTGAGAGTGCCTACCGCGGACATGCGGCGAGCGAGGAACAATCTGGTTAACGGTCGGTGTCTACAGGACCGTATCGCGACCAGGCGGATGCGACCGCACGCTCCGTTGGAAGCGCTACACCGTGAATGGGGAGGCGGTGAGGCCGCCCCATTCGAGGGACGTTCAGCGGTTGCCAGGCGTTCCGCTGGTCCCGCTTGGCTTTGAGCCTGACCCAGCGTCGTTGGCCCCCGTGCTGTTAGTCGTGCCGGAGCGGCTCATCCCGCCAGTTGAAGGGCCGCTGCCGGCCGCACCCGGGGATGAGCCTGAGCCCGCATCGTTCGGGCCGGTACTGTTCGCGGTTC
Source organism: Methylobacterium sp. WL64 (assembly GCF_008039945.1). Classification (NCBI taxonomy): domain Bacteria; kingdom Pseudomonadati; phylum Pseudomonadota; class Alphaproteobacteria; order Hyphomicrobiales; family Methylobacteriaceae; genus Methylobacterium; species Methylobacterium sp. WL64. Next base: position 3,040 of record NZ_VRVA01000183.1, on the reverse strand, counting down.
CTGAACGGCTTGAGCCGCCAGCTCCACTTTCAGCAGCGAAGGCTGTGCTTCCGAGGGCGAGAATGGCTGCAACAACAAGCAGTGATGCCTTCATTAGCGTTCTCCCGTTGACCCGCCTCCCGAGTGCTTAGGGACCCTTGGGCGGTACTAGGGTAATCGTGCTCCCGTGAAGCTGTTCCTCGACGGGATGGTAGCTGCCGGGAGGCTTCGTCAACCCTTCGTGGCTCCCGACGAGAAGCCTGCGTGAAAGCTCGGATCGTTCCCGCCGCCGGGCTGAGCGGCATCCGTAAAGTCACGGTTAGCTATCCGGGGAGAGCAAGCGGAACGGCAAGCTTGGCCGTCGGTTCCACCGACATGGAACACTACAGATCCACCCTCGCCACCACCGCGATTGCTGCCTTTGGGCTGCTCGCCGCCGCCCATGTCCTACATCCGGGCAACGACGAGAGGCCGGAGCGCACGGTGCGGGTTGTCATGGTCGCCAATGAAACGGCGGCCGGGCCGACGATCTGGGCCGATCCTCCGCGTAGGCTACACGGCAGTGAGCCTGCTGCGTTGATGGCGGACAGCGGCGCGCTGTTGGCACGTCGCCCAACGATGCCCCTGCCGCCGGGGGTTGGGGCATTGCCCAGGCTTTCGAGCACCTTGATACATCCAGCTGCCCAAAGCGGGACCGCCGACGGCGATCCGATCGGTGACCTGATCCGCAATCTCGACCGCGATCAGGATAGCTGACGGCTTTCTCGACCGTATCTCGGGCGTAGGGTCCACCGAATGGATCCCCCATCGCCTTCCGCTGGAACAGCGGGCGTCGGCGTTGGTGCTCCGGTCTGTCGTGGATCATGTGGCCGCGATGGCAGAAGGCTGCGCGGTTGGCGTCCGCGTTGTCGGCCGTGTCGTGATCCCGGTGGGCGGCTGCCGGGACGACACGGGTTCGCCGGTCGCGGCCGAGGATACCAGCGCCAGACCTGACCCGGATTCTACGGCCCCAGTCATCGCGCCGGCGGCCGGGTCTAGCATCCCGCCAACGCCCAGCGCCGAGGTGGTAGACTATCTGCCCGTGCGCTCGCCCGCAGCGCTCACAGCGGCCCTGCGCCCGACCAAAGCGGATTGCCATCGACAGCTCGCGCCAGTCGAGCGGCTAGAGTGAGCGGTGCTCGGGCCGGATCGGCCTGGTGGCGGCATTGTGCCACCAGGTGTGAAGGAAGCGTCGCGGTAGGAAAGCCCCTACCTACCGCTCATGAACCTGTCCGACGTCGAAGTCTGGGCGTTCCTCACCATCGCCATCCTCGGCCTGTTCGTGCCGGTGATCATCGTGTGGTGGAAGGACCGCCCGATCCTGCCGGTCGCGGTGCTGAGCCTCGCGTTTTGGCCCGGCGCTCTGATCCTGGCGCTGCGGTTGCGACGGCGTCAGGATCTGTAACGTCAATCAGCGTCGGTGCCTGAACGATACCGACCGCGGGGATGTTTGCTCCTGGGCTGATCGAACCGATCGGTCTGGAGGAACGTCCATGTCGATCAAGACAATCGCTCTCGCTGCCGCGCTCACCGTCGCGATGGCAGGAGCAGCGATGGCGCAGACACCCGCCGGGGGCGGTAGCGCCGAAGGCAACATGAATAACCCGGGCAGCGTGAAGAGCTCGTCCCAGAAGCGGATGGGTGGCCAGACCGGCATGATGGGGCGGCGACACATGACCCGTCACCGGCATCATCACATGCGCCGCGCCCGCATGTGATTCCATGGTTCAGCCCCGCGGCTGCAAAACTGCGGGGCTCCTTCCCATCAGACGGGGCGACCGGCCACCTTCGCGGCTGACCCGTCTGCGATCTGTGCCTCGAGCTGTGCCCGGAAGTCGGCGATCCCCAGCACCTGCATCGTGCGCCCGTCCTTGTCGAGGAACTCGTAGAGCGCGTCTTCGATGTTGCGGTTGCTGAAGAAGACGATCGCATCCCGATCTCCGCCGCCCTCCTCGTGAGGTTCGCCATGGGCGGGCCCGGAGACGAAGCTGCCGCTGGGGCGGATCTCCTTCAGCGTACCGTTCGGGCGGTAGAATCGCAGTTCGCCCTGCATGACCAGCGTGACGTAAGGGCAGTGATGCCGGTGCAGCATTACCCGCTGGTTGGCGGCAAACTTGAAGAGCACGTCGACAATCCGGTTCTCCTCGTCGACCTTGTAGACGAAGAAGGCGATGTGATCGAGCCAATCCAGGGTGCGCCACGTGATGTTGGTCTGGTCGAAGCTGTGCCGATCCACGTATTTTCCTCCGTATTGTTTTATACGGAGCGATAAACGTAGCTATATCGCTTATGAGCCCCGCTAAATGCGGAGACTGGGACTTCCGTATCGCTGGGTCAAACTCGTTCGGTGCAGGTCTGCTACCCAGGGCGATACTCGCCACCGACCGGATCCACGAAAGCCTTCCTCAGGAACAGCAGCGGCCGCATCTGGAGGCGAGGACCGGAATTGTTGGCCGTATCATGCTCCCGAGGTGCAGCGGCCGGCATGACATGTGTCCGGCGGGCGCGGCCGGATCGGCATGGTGTGGCGTGAAGCCCCCAAGTGAAGTGCCACCTTGCAGTGAGCCTCACAATCCAAGCTGTGACTTGCGGGTCACAGTTCGCGGGCGCCGCCGCTGCATGATGCAACCAAAGCGCAACCTAGTAGTTACGGCGCATGACGCAGTACATTGCGAAATACTTAGCGCGCACAAAGCCGCTTCATAAATGGTTTACTACGCCGTCTTGCTTCATCGGCGACAAGTGTGTCCGTAAAACTACAGCTATTTGGCTCATGGGCCGGTAGCCTTACCGTCAGATAGAAATCCCGGACCCAACACGATGACCAAGCTTCTCGCCTCCCTGGCCGCCTTCACCGCCCTGACCGGCGCCGCTGCCGCCGCCGACCTGCCGCGCCGCGCCGCCCCGCCGCCCGTGTTCACCCCGGTGCCGGTGTTCACCTGGACCGGCTTCTACGCGGGTTTCAACGCCGGCTACGCCTTCGACGCCAGCAGCCGCTCGAACAACTCCACCTTCGGCGTCC
>NZ_VRVA01000182.1:0-7395 GCF_008039945.1 Methylobacterium sp. WL64 | reverse complement strand
GGCGGGGGCCGGGGCAGGGGCCGCGGTCGAGGTCCCGCCGACCCCGATGGCCTCCCAGCCGGCGGCGACCGGTGCGGTCAAGGATGCGCCGAAGGAGCCCGCGAAGCCCGCCCCGAAGGCGCAGGCCGAGACGCACGCGGCCCCGAAGAAACCCGAAGCCGCCAAGAAGGCGGATGGCAAGAAGGCGGATGGCAAGAGTTCGGAGGGCAAGAGTTCGGAGAGCAAGTCTGCCGCCTCCAGGCCCGCGTCGTCCCAGAAGTCCGCGAAGCCTTCGCCCCCCAAGGAGGCCACGGACGACCCGCCCCTCGACCTGACGCGCCTGCGTGCCCAGGCCGTGATCGAGTATCTGCTCCAGGCCGGCGTTCGGCCGGACCAGGTCGGCGCCGGGCCGGACGCGCCGGCCGGACCCGTCATCCTGGCGCTGCTGCCGTGAGGGAAGGACCGCGCGCCCGCGCCGGTTTGCGCCTATGATCGCCGCCGCATGACGTTCGTGACCGACCCATATCCCAACCCGCCCAGTCCTTCTGAGATGCCGCGCAGCGGCTTCGAAGGAGGGCGCCGGGGATCGCCGCGGCATCCGGGGGCCTCCTGCGACGCGACCGCGGTGAGGCGGCTCGTGGGAGGCTGTGAGGCGTTCGCTTCATCGCTCGGGACAGACGATGACGTGGCGGCGTTGATCGGAAGGGCCATCCCGCCGCGCGAACCGAGTTGGGATGACTCCCGCAGGTTCGGGGCCGTGGTCGACGACGGACCGCGACAGGCCTGCACTCCGGTGCGGAAGAGGGGACCGGCGCGGTATCCCGAGGCGCGATCGCGTTCGGCGCCCGGGAGACCGACGGGCGATCGCTCGAAGGCCTCACGGCCTCTCAGGATGCGGGAGCGGGGCGGGCAGCCCTACCGCAGCGCCGCCGGGAGGGCCGGACGGCCGTGACGCTGCTGATCGCCGGCTTCTGGCCCGGACTCGCCGGGGCGTCCGCGCTCGGCCTGCTGGTCGGGGCGCTCGCGGGCTGGCCGGCCCGGCCGGGGGTGCCGCTCGCCCTGTGCGGGCTGGCCGTGCTGCTGGCGGGAATCGCGCTCGCCGGGATCGTGCCGGGGCTGCTCGGCCTGTGGCTGGAGGGCGCCGCCCTGATGCTGCCGCCCTACCTCGCCGGCTGCGCGCTCGGCGCCCTGGGCCGCCGCCTGGCCGCGCGGCCCTGACGCCGCGGCGTCGAACGGCACGGGAACCGGTCCACCCCCCGCCGACGTTGCGTCAGCATGCATGGCCCATGGGGCCTACACCCAGAAGAGGCGATCCGATGCCGAACCTGACGCGCTCCGCCCGACGCTACGCCCTCCGCCTGCCGCGCCCCCGGGCCGGCGCCGCCGCCACCGGCCTGTTCCTGGCCGCCCTGGCGCTCTCGGCCGCCACGGTCCCGCTGGTCGAGCCGACGAACGCCAGCACGGCCCAGGCCTCGCTGGCCCGCTGAGGATCCACGGGGGCGGCGTTCCAAAGAAGGTTCGCCCCGCCGACGACGCGCGCGCTCCCTCCCCCCTCTGCGGGGGAGGGAATGAACGCGCAACATCCACTCCGGCCTGCAACCCCCACCCCTCCGACGCCGTTGTCAGCCCGGGCGGAGCCCGCCCCGGAGGGACGCTTATGGGTTTGCTCGAATCGGCGATCGGCGGCGTGCTCGGTCAGGTGTTCGGCGGCCAGAAGCAGGGGGCCGGGGGAATGTCGCCCCTGGTGAAGGCCCTGCTGATGCTGCTGCTCGCCAAGGGCGCCAGCGGCGGCTTCGGCGACATCTTCGGGCGCGGCCATCAGGGTGAGCCGGGGCCCGAGGCCGACCGGTCCGGCGGCGCCGGCCCCTACGGGCGCGATCCGGGCCAGCACCCCGCCGATGCCGGCGGACGCGGCGACCCGGGCGACATCGGCGGCTGGGACCAGTCCGGCCAGCGCCGGGAGGCCGGCCCCGCCGATCCCTCCCTACCGCCCGGCGATTTTTCCGACCTGTCCGGCATGCTCGACGGCCCGGGCGAGTCCGGCCCGACCCGGACCGGCGCCGACCCGGCCCCGCGCGGCGGGTTCGGACAGGATGACGGACAGGGTGATCTCGGCGGCCTCGACGGCTTGGTCGACCGCTTCCGCCAGGGCGGTTTGGGCGACGTGATCGAATCCTGGATCGGCCACGGCGGTAACCGCCCGGTGGCCCCGGCCCAACTCGCCCAGGCACTCGGCCCCGACACCCTCGACACCCTCCAGAGCCAGACCGGGATGGACCGCGAGACGCTGCTCTCGCAGCTCGCCCAGGCGCTGCCGGAGGTGGTGCACGCGCTCACCCCGCAGGGGCGGGTGCCGGGAGCGGAGGAGCGGCGGGGGTGGTGAGAGTTGCAGTCACCCGCGTGAAAGCCGGAATGACTTGGTGGGTCGTAAGCGCCCCGAAGCTTCGATCTTCTGAAGCATAAGAGCTCAAGCGATCACCGCCTGCCACAAGCGGATTTTCCGATCTCTCCCTCATCCTGCGGTGCTGCGCAGCAGCCTAGAAAGAGCCCGCCAGGGATCACCGTGACCTCTGGAGATCTCCTTCGAGGTCTACTCTGTGGCACCGCAGGATGAGGGGGAGGTTGGAACGATCATCAAACATATTCGGCGCGTCGCCGACGTCCTCCTCCAGCGGAGACCGAATCGCCCGTCAGGACTTCCAAGGGTAAGCGGTGAGGAACCGCCACTGCGTAGCGCTGGTGATTTCCCAAACGCTGCGGAGCGACATGACACGTCCATCCGGTGCTTCCAGAGGGCCTTCGAACACGCGGCGCGGCAAGCCGAGGGGAAGCACCACGGCGCGCCCCGGCCAATGATCGACCGCATGTTTCACCAGATCACCGGCGAGCCGTTCGGGCTCCTCCGCGGCATAGCCGAAGGCCAGCAGATACTTGGCTTTGGAGGCGCCATCGGTATGCAGAGGGTTGAGCAGGTAGCTGACGATCTTGGGCCATTCGACGGTCCAGACGATCGCTTCGACGTAGGCGGTCACACCGGGGCGCGCTCGACGAGCCTGATGTCCCCGGGCCGGACCGTCGCCAGCGCGCCGACGGGTGTCGGAAACTCGACCACGTAGGCCTCACCGTCGCGATAAACGCCGACGATGGTTCCCTCCGTGCCCGGTGCCAGCACATCGCCATCGTCGCTGGTCGCAGCCGTCATCAATGCAACCCGGTCGAGATCCCGCAGACCCGACCGCGATGCGTCCTGCCGAAACTGGTAGGCGAATTCCAGTGTCATGGCGGCATGATAGGCGCGTGCCGGGATTGCGCAAGCACCGTTTCCGAAGACCAAGCTGAAGACTATCGGTCTCCCGAGAGCCGGTGTCCCTAGTCTTTCCCACCCGCAGCCTCATCCTGAGGCGCCGAAGCGAAGCAGAGGCCTCAAAGGAGGCCTCCAGCCAGCAACGCAATCCCTGGAGGCCTCCTTCAAGGCTGCTGCGCAGCACCTCAGAATGAGGTTGAGGTTCGGGATCGCACAGTCAGAAACGCAGCTGAGACCCGCGACCCTGCTTTTAATCACGCAAGACTAAGTAGCTTCGGCCGTCAGGCGACCCGCCGCATCACCAGCGACGCATTCGTCCCGCCAAACCCAAAAGAGTTCGACAGCACCACGTCCACCTGCTTGCGCTTCGCCTCGAAGGGCACGAGGTCGATCTTGGTCTGGACGGAGGGGTTGTCGAGGTTGAGCGTCGGGGGGATCACGCCGTCGCGCAGGACGAGGATCGAAAAGATCGCCTCGACCGAGCCGGCGGCGCCGAGCAGGTGGCCGACCGAACTCTTGGTCGAGGACATCGTCGCGTTGGCGGCAGCATCCCCCAAAAGTCGCTCCACGGCCTTCAGCTCCAGTTCGTCGCCCATCGGCGTCGAGGTGCCGTGGGCGTTGATGTAGCCGATCTCGGCGGGCGAGATGCCGGCGCGCTTCACGGCCGCGGTCATGCAGCGGAAGGCGCCGTCGCCGTCCGGGGACGGGGAGGTGATGTGGTAGGCGTCGCCCGAGAGGCCGTAGCCGACCACCTCGGCGTAGATCTTGGCGCCGCGGGCCTTGGCGTGCTCGTATTCCTCGAGCACGACGATGCCGGCGCCCTCGCCCATGAGGAAGCCGTCGCGGTCCCGGTCGTAGGGGCGGGAGGCCTTTTCCGGGGTGTCGTTGAAGCCGGTGGTCAGCGCCCGGCAGGCCGAGAAGCCGGCGATCGACAGGCGGTTGACCGGCGATTCGGCCCCGCCCGCCACCATCACGTCGGCGTCGCCGAGCGCCACCAGGCGGCTCGCGTCGCCGATGGCGTGGGCGCCGGTCGAGCAGGCCGTGACCACCGCGTTGTTCGGGCCCTTGAGCCCGTAGGCGATCGAGACCTGGCCGGAGGCGAGGTTGATGATCCGGCCCGGGATGAAGAACGGCGAGATCCGGCGCGGGCCCTTCTCGTGGAGGGTGATCGCGGCGTCGTAGATGCCGCCGATGCCGCCGATGCCGGAGCCGATCAGCACGCCGGTGGCGCACTGGTCCTCGTGGCTCTTGGGCAGCCAGTTGGCGTCCTTCAGGGCCTCGTCGGCCGCCGCCATCGCGTAGACGATGAACGGATCGACCTTGCGCTGCTCCTTGGGCTCCATCACCGCGTCGGGGTTGAAGGTGCCGTCGGTGCCGTCGCCGAACGGGACCTGCGCGGCGACCCGGCAGGGCAGGTCGGCGGATTCGAAGCCGCGGATCGGGCCGGCGCCGCTGTCGCCCGCGATCAGACGGCTCCAGGTGTGCTGCACCCCGCTGCCGAGCGGCGTGACCATCCCCAGACCCGTGACCACCACCCGCCGCATGCTACCTGTCCCGTCTCAAGAACCGTCTTGGGAAGCGCTCCCCCGCCGCCATCGACGCCGGCCCGGTGCCGGAGCGCACCTCGAACAACCGATCGCGGCCGGATCGGTGCCACCGAACCGCGAAACGCAGAACGGCGCGGGGGCTGCTTCGCCTCACCCGCGCCGCGTGAAACCGAATCCGGCGCTTTAAGCGGCCGAGTTCTTTTCCAGGAACTTCACCGCGTCGCCGACCGTCTGGATGGTCTCAGCGGCGTCGTCCGGGATCTCGACGTTGAATTCTTCCTCGAAGGCCATGACCAGCTCGACGGTGTCGAGGCTGTCGGCACCGAGGTCGTCGATGAAGTTGGCGCTCTCGACCACCTTCTCGGGCTCGACGCCCAGATGCTCGACGACGATCTTCTTCACGCGCTCAGCGATATCGCTCATCGGTCTTCCGTCCTCGTCCTTTTGGTCTGTCAGTCTTCTCGGGGTGCCGTGGCCGCGCCGCGCCCCTTCGGGCTTGTTGGCGAGCCGGTGTCGATCGCGCGTGTTTCGAGGTGAACTGGGAGGGCCCCGCCGGGGGGCCTTGGACTGAAAACCCGCTGAACCGTCAACCCCCTGTACGGCTGCGGGGCGTGGTAGCACAGGGTTCCCGCCCTGGCGAGAGCCGTTCAGAATCCCTTCATCGGTGTGGCCTGCGCGTGTCTAGGGCATCGCTTCGGACCTAGAACATCGCCATCCCGCCGTTCACGTGCAGGGTGTGGCCAGTGACGTACGCTGCCTCCGCGGACGACAGGTAGATGCAGGCGGCGGCAACCTCCGCGCCCTCGCCGAGGCGCCCGGCCGGCACCCGCGCCAGGATGCCCTCGCGCTGCTTCTCGTTGAGCGCGTCGGTCATCGGCGAGCTGATGAAGCCCGGCGCGATGCAGTTGACCGTGATCCCGCGCGAGGCGACCTCGGCGGCGAGCGCCTTGGTCATGCCCACGAGGCCGGCCTTGGCGGCGGCGTAGTTGCCCTGGCCGGGATTGCCGGTCGCGCCCACCACCGAGCCGATGTTGACGATCCGCCCGGAGCGGCGGCGCATCATGCCCTTCACCGCCGCGCGCGAGAGCCGGAAGGCCGCGGTGAGGTTGACGGCGAGCACCTGCTCCCACTCGTCGTCCTTCATCCGCATGAACAGGTTGTCCCGGGTGATGCCGGCATTGTTGACCAGGATGTCGAGGGGCCCGATCGCCGCCTCGGCCGCCGGCACCAGGCCCTCCACCGAGTCCTTGTCGGAGAGGTCGGCCGCCACCGGGCTCGCCCGCTCGCCGAGTTCCGCGGCCAGGGCCTCCAGCGCCGCGGGCCTCGTGCCGGACAGCGCCACGGTGGCGCCCTGGGCGTGCAGCGCCCGGGCGATCGCCTGGCCGAGGCCGCCGGTGGCGCCGGTCACGAGGGCTTTCCGGCCGGTGAGATCGAACATGCGGGACTCCCTTTGTCCTAGAGCGAGAACGCCGCCACGTCCGCGGGCGTGCCGATGGCCGCGGCGCGGGCCTGGGGCGCGATGCGCTTGACCAGCCCGGTGAGCACCTTGCCGGCACCGAGCTCGTAGAACTGGTCGGCCCCCGCGCCCGCCATGGCGGCGACGCTCTCGCGCCAGCGCACCGTACCGGTGACCTGCTCGACCAGGGCCGCCCGGATCGCGTCGGGCTCCGCGACCGGGGCCGCGGTGACGTTGGCGTAGAGCGGCACCCGGGGGGCGTGCAGGGTCACGGCGGACAGCGCCCGCGCCATCGCGTCGGCGGCGGGCGCCATCAGGCGGCAATGGAACGGGGCGGAGACGTTGAGCATCACGGCGCGCTTGACCCCGCGCTCCGTGGCGATGCCGACGGCGCGCTCCACGGCCGCCCGGTCGCCCGACAGCACCACCTGGCCGCCGCCGTTGTCGTTGGCGACGTCGCAGGCCGCACCGTCCGATTCGAGCGAGGCCGCCTCGGCGATGCCGCGGGCCGCCTCGACATCGGTGCCGATCAGGGCCGCCATCGCGCCGACGCCCGGCGCCACCGCCGCCTGCATGGCCTCGCCGCGCAGGCGCAGCAGCCGGGCCGCATCCGCGATCGACAGGCTGCCGGCGGCCGCGAGCGCCGCGTACTCGCCGAGCGAATGCCCGGCCACGCAGGCGACGTCCCGGGCGAGGTCGAGGCCGCGCTCGGCCTCCAGCACGCGCAGGACCGCGAGGCTCGCCGCCATCAGGGCCGGCTGGGCGTTGGTGGTGAGGGTGAGTTCCTCGACGGGCCCCTCGAACATCAGCCGGGAGAGCGGCTGGGACAGGGCGTCGTCGACTTCGTCGAGCACGGCCCGCGCCTGCGAAAACTCCTCGGCCAGCGCCTTCGCCATGCCGACCGCCTGGCTGCCCTGGCCGGGAAAGATGAGTGCGCGCATGGCTTGTCTTGATCGCTCTCGCCGGGCGGCGCGCGAACGCCGCCCGTGTCGGCCGAAACTCTCGAATGGGGCGCGCACTCGCACCCGGGGCAGCGGGTGTCAACAATGCGTCGCACAATCCGCCACCCGCCCGGACCCTGCCCGCCGCGAAGCACCGCAGCTGCCCCC